>JAKSCN010000464.1 GCA_022360595.1 Chromatiales bacterium | reverse complement strand
TAAAGCAGAGGTGACAAGTGGGTACAGTGATGCTCCCAAAGGTGGGAAATACTGCGGACCATAAGCCATGCTACAGCCTGACAATAGGTTTATACCTGTTGCGCTGACCTAGGGCCTGTCCCGGAATTTGTTAGGCGATATCCATCCACTGAGATCAAACTTGCACCATCACATAGTTAAAGATTTACGCCATTGATTTTTAAGAGACGTAAATTTTTAGGGTGTCTGTGTGCGTAGCAAACTACTGCGCTTTTGAATGAGCACATGCTCCCTTGATTGAGGTTGCTATAATTAGTTACATTAGACCGATCGTTCGTTTTATTTAAAATTGAAGAGAGTTCACCATGCCAGCACCAGTCATTTCGAGAGAAGAGGTTATTGAGCGCCTGACCCGTGCCTTCCGTGAAAGTGGCTACCAAAGCGCGAGTCTGGCACGACTGTCAGAGGCGACCGGACTCGGCAAGGCCAGTCTCTATCACTACTTTCCCGGCGGCAAAGAGCAGATGGCTGAGACCGTGCTGGATCATGTCAACGACTGGCTCAAAGATAATGTCCTGTTACCGCTGGCCGGGGCGGGCACGCCGATGGAGCGCCTTAACCGTATGATTTTAGAGCTAAATGATTTCTATCAAAAGGGGCGTTGCAGCTGTTTGCTGGATCTGCTTGCGATCGGTGATGCGGCTGTTGTTTTCGGTAAATCGATCAAGGCGTCAATTCAGGCGTGGGAGAGCGCCATCGCCGGGGTGCTGGTTGATGCCGGTCTGGATGAGGCCGAGTCGAGGCTGCGTGCGGAAGACGCGCTGATTGCAATCCAGGGTGCACTGGTCGTCGCCCGGGCCAAAAATTCCACAGATCCCTTTACACGTACACTCTCCGCGCTACCCGCCCGCCTGTTGAGCTGAACAGGCAATGGGGGTTGACACTCTCTATTTGCAGATCTATTATACCAAACGATCGGTACAATAACATGAGTGAATTGAGGAAAGCTTCGTTTGATCTTAGATCAAAACCCAAGGCCGAATCTGACACCGTGGTATTGCAGGCAGTAATGATCAAGTTAGGGTTAACAGGCCCTAGAATGGATCGGAATAGAAGGAGGCAGTAGATGAGTTTCGATCAACCTGGCTCTGGCTGTAGCCGTATCGATTTAGGTATGTGTTTCAGCTTGAGCGTTCTGTAAGTGATATTTTTTGACTAGATAATGTACTGAACGTTCGGTACATACATTGGGCTAATGTCACCCCGATAGGAGGAGCACATAATGAAAGCAGCAATTTTAGTTCTGTCAGATCCGAAGTCCGGTTCCGAAGAGTCACTGGGAAGGGTGTTCAATGCCCTGGCCACGGCCTACGACTTCAAGCAACGTAGTGAAGAGGTCACCGTACTGTTCCACGGCGCCGGCACCCGCTGGATCGGTGAACTAGGCAATCCTAAGCACCCGGCCCATGATCTGTTTGAGCAGGTTAAGGAGACGGTGGCCGGTGTCTCTTGTGGATGCGCCGATGTCTTCGGCGGGTCGGAAGAGGCGGTGGCGTCTGGCTTTGACCTGATCAAAGACAACCCGGTGCCCGGTACCAGCGGCCTGCCCAGTCTGCGCAATCTGGTTGCCGACGGATACACGGTGATGACGTTCTGATAACCCGGGCCGGGCAGCCTGACGATACACTGTCACTTGCCCGGCCCCTAGGTCCTGATAACAGGAGAGTTAGCGATGCAAATCCACGAACCGTTCCATGAAGGTGAGCTGTCGGTCCAGCAGCGGGCGAATGAGGCGGAGATCGCCCAACGCAATGGCGGCGTGATTGCCGATACCATTTTGAAAGGTGCCTTGCCCTTCATTGGCCAGCAACCGCTGGCTGTTTGCGGCAGCCTCGACCCGGATGGGAACGTTTGGGCCTCGGTGTTGGTCGGTGAGCCGGGTTTCCTTTTAGCCCGGGATGAACGCACTGTCGAGCTGGACGTTACACAACCTCTTTCTGCAGAGGATGATCCGCTTTGGAGCAATATCCAAACGAATGGAGAGGTCGGCATGCTGGTGATCGAGTTGGCGACACGCAGGCGTTTGCGGATCAATGGCCAGATCCGACGGCTCAACGACAGCCGCTTTCAATTCGCTGTGGACCAGTCCTACCCGAATTGTCCCAAGTACATTCAACGCCGCCATTTGTTGTTGTCTTCAACAGATGTTGCGCCGCAATCAGTGGTGACACAGCGTGGTGTTCGGCTGGGGGATGATCAAGCAGCGCTTATTGCTTCTTCGGATACCCTTTTCGTGGCGAGTGCAAACCCCGGGCACGGCGTCGATACCTCGCACCGTGGCGGCCAGCCTGGTTTTGTGCGGGTTTTGGATGATCGACGCATCCGTATTCC
>JAKSCN010000200.1 GCA_022360595.1 Chromatiales bacterium | reverse complement strand
CTAACCAACTCAGGCTCACTGAACCCAGCCTGCCGACGCGCATCCTTATGCAGAGGGCAACGGATCTCGCCATTCAGATACTCATCGATAAGCTGAAAATAGGTCTCCTCGGGCTCAACCCCTCGCTGTTCACAAAGATAGTGAAACCAACGCGAACCCATCTGCACATGCCCCACCTCTTCACGCAAAATCACCTCCAGCACCGCCACAGTATCGTCATCACCGATCTTCTCGAAGCGCTTCATCATCCCCGGTGTCACATCAAGGCCCCGCGCCTCCATCATGCGCGGCACCAACGCCATGCGAATCAGACAATCGTGAGCGGTGCGTTGGGCCATCTCCCAAAGACCGTTATGGGCAGGCCAGTCACCGTAGTCTCTACCGTTCTGACGCAGGCGACTGCGCAACAGCTCGAAATGCTCCGCCTCCTCCGCGGCCACCTGCACCCAATCGCCGTAGTAGTCATCAGGCATATCCCGAAAACGGCATACGGCATCACAGGCGAGGTTGATAGCGTTGAACTCGATATGGGTCACCGCATGAATCAACGCCAACCGCCCCTCATCCGTAGCCAATGAACGCTTGGAGAGAAAACGCGGATGGACAAGCTCCGGCCTTTCCGGATGACCCGCAATAGCCACATCGCTGAGCTCAACGGGCTGTCGGTTCAGCAGCCCCGCCTCCCAATCCTGCCGTAGCTGTGTGGCGAGTTTTAACTTCAACTCAACATCATTGGTTTGCAGGCACTCTGCGGCCCTGATATAGAGGTTATTATTCTGTTGTGGCGTACTGCTCATCTCAATTTCATTCCAATCATTAAATCCATCACATTGGTGCCTGTTGGACCGGTATTTATCAGATCCTCACTGGCCTCGAGAAAGGTTCCCGAATCAGCCCCTTTCAAACAGGTTATGGCATCAAGCCCCGCACGCCTACCGCGAGTGATCGTGCCGCCATCGATCAACCCACCCGCATCATCACCCGGCCCGTCTGTACCATCGGTACCCGCGGCCAGAAAACAGACATCATCACGCCCGTCCAAGGCTATCGCCGCCGCCAAGGCGAGATGCTGATTACGCCCACCACGACCCGGCTGATCCGGTAACATCATCGACGGCTCCCCCCCCCAGATATAGACACCCGGCAGCGAGTCGGACACCTCCAGCGCCATGCGCTCCGCCACCGTCTCCACATTGGCGCCGATAAAGGCGTGACTCATCTGAACCTGATAGCCCAGTTCCCTGGCCTTCTGCTCAGCCGCATCCCGCGCGACACTTAGGTTGGCCACTACAGCCAACTCTGCAGCGTGGGCGGAGAGTGGCGATTGAGGGGCGGATTGAATCATATCCTCCACCCATGAGGGCAGATCAAAACTATCCAGCGGGATTGGCGCAGCATCCGCCAACAGCAATCCCGAACCGATTACCGCCGGATCATCGGTCGGCACATCGGAGATCAACAACCCTTTCACCGTACGACTACCCAGATAGCTGAGTAATCCACCACCCTTGATCAGGGAGACCGCTTTACGCAAGCGGTTCATCCGCTCGATAGAGAGGCCGCTGCTCAACATCCACTCATTCAGCGCCTGCAGCTCCTCCAGCCCGACACCCTTTGGCAACACCTCAACCAAGCTGGATGTCCCGCCGGAGATCAGAAACAGCAGCCGTGCCTCATCGGGTTGGCTCTCGATAAACTGAAGCAACTGTGCCCCAGCATCCAGGCTACTCTGGTCCGGCACAGGGTGGCTGCTCTCCAAACCAATAAATGGTGAGGCAGTAAGCCAGTTTTTATCGAGATGCCCCGTTTTACTAATCACCAAGCCACCGCTGATTCGATCTCCGAGTACAGCCTGAGCCCCCTTCGCCATCGCCTGGGCTGCCTTGCCGATTGCGACTATCGACCAATCGCCTTCCAATGGGTTAGCTGTCAGGTAGCGGGCGACTGCCGTCTGGCCCTCCACTCGCTGCAATGCAGCAGTGAATATGGTGAATAGATCTTGCCGTGCGCGTCTAATCTTCTCCATTAGCAATCCTCAACTTTCAATTAAAGTCGACCTCAGCTTTCAATAAACTCAAGCAGCGAAGCAGTAAAATATTGTGGTAAGCTGTTGCGCAACCTGTAATTCCCGGGGAGAGGGTTTTGGACAGCATACAATTTCGACGTAATTTCAGCCGCAATATTCTACTGCGCATGGTATTACTCGCCTTGGCTGGCGCGGGAATTCTGTTTTGGAAGTTCGATTTTATCAACACTGTCTACTTCCGGGACCAGTTAACGGCCACTGGCTTAATCATCAATGGTGGTATTTTAGCGCTTTTCACGCTCGGGCTGTTCCGGATGATCGCCATTCTTGTCCACTATGGCCGCGAAGAGAGGGCACTGGGAGAGTTCGTCGAAAATATCGAAGATAACATCAACCCCCTGGCCGATATCTCTGAAAAGCGCATCATTGCGCGCCGCTACACCACCATGCAGCAGCTTTTCAAGGCGAACACGCCGGTCAGCCACAACGCCCTGGCCGCTACCCTGGTGGCTGCCGAAAGCACCCGCAACAGCTTTCCCAAATTTATTAATAATACACTGATTCTCACCGGTGTATTCGGTACTATTGTCGCTCTCTCCATCGCGCTGATCGGCGCTTCGGACGCACTTGCCTCGGCGGTGAACGTCAACGGCATGGGCATGGTGGTGCACGGTATGTCGACGGCTCTCTCCACCACGATCACGGCCATCGTCTGCTACATCTACTTTGGCTATTTCTACATGAAGCTGTCTGATGTTCAGACCAACCTGCTCAGTGGTGTTGAACAGGTGACCACCTCCTATCTGGTCCCTAAATTTCAAATGCAGACCGACAGCGTACTCTACGAATTCACCGGGCTGATCCGCTCCATGCAGAAACTGGTGATGCAGATGGACAAATCCCAATCCACCTTCATCGACATGGAATCCCGTATGACCGACTCGATCGAGCGTTACATGGGTAAAGCCGAAGAGATGCACGCAGATATGGCGGAGATCAAAGAGCTGCTGAAATTGGGCTTCAGACTACCAGAAGACGCATGACCCCGGACGACTCCTTTACAGACCTGCGCCTCAACCGGCAGGAAGGGCAGAACCAAGAGAGCTTCTGGCCCTCGTTCACCGACATCATGACGGTGATTGTGATGATATTCATGATCGCCATGGTAATTCTGCTGCTGAGAAACATCGAACTGGTCAGACAACTACGCGCCACCATGGAAGCCGAGCGCACCGCCCTGGAGCTGGCCAAAACCACAGGCGAAGAGAAAGAGAGCCTGGCCCTGCGGCTGATCCAGGCGGAGAACGAAATCTCCATGCAGAACCTCCGCATCATGCGCCTGGAAGAGGAGAAACAGCAGAGCATCGGTACCCTTAGTGAACAGAGTTCCACGATTCTCTCATTGCAGAACGAGCGTGATGCTCTCAGG
>JAKSCN010000528.1 GCA_022360595.1 Chromatiales bacterium | reverse complement strand
GGTTACTCCCAATCGGTGCACCTAAAGGCATAACTGCCGCAGCACCCGCCTCTTCCAGCCGCTTGCACAACACAGGATCTGCGCCGGTATAGGCCATCACGATAAAGCCCTCTTTGGCCAACGCTTCTGTCGCCAGTACTGTTTCGATGGGATCGGGCAGGAGGTAGCGGGGATCAGGATGGATCTCCAGTTTCAGCCAGTTGGTCTGCAGGGCTTCGCGGGCAAGCTGTGCGGCCAGAACCGCCTCCTTGGCGCTTCGAACGCCGGAGGTGTTGGGCAACAGATTGACTCCGGGAATTTGCAGATGATCAATAACATCATCCTCTTTTTCATGCAGACGCACCCGCCTGAGCGCAACCGTCACCAGTTCAGTATCGGATGTTTCAACAGCTTCCTCCATTAAGTCGTATGATCCGAACTTGCCCGTGCCTAGAAACAGGCGCGAGCGATACTCACGGTTGCCTATGCGTAATGGTTCTGTCTGTAGCATCGTATAAGTTCCTGTAGTTCAAGCATGTAGCGATACAACACCGCAAATCAGTCACCCTCCCTGAATGGGAGCAATGATCAACACCTGGTCATGATCATAGAGCTGATGCTTGGGCCAATCAGAGCGTGAAATAACTGTATTGTTAACAGCAACCGCCAAACGGTCCCCACGGGTCTGAGCGACTTGCTCCAGCAGCAGATCAACCGTTGCACCCTGTTTAAGTGAAATGGTTTCATCATTGAGCATAATGCTGATCATAATCCTCTCTCCTCACTTATAAGACGAAAAGCAACGCTTTAAATCTATCGGTGATGCCGGCCAGCCAATAGTTGCACTATCTCATCAAAAACTTGATTGCTAAGCGTTTGCGACAGATCCAATGCCAGACAATGTGAGTAGTATGGACTAAGGTCCAAACCTACACCCAATGCATAGATCTCTACCTCATCCCTCTGCTCTGACCTTGCAACAACTTGCTGCAAGTGGTTATCCAGATAGAAGGTATCATTTGCCAGGTTGGTTGCAGTATCCATGGGACAGCCATCTGAGATAACCAACAGTATTCGGCGCCCTTCACTGCGCCCTATCATCCGATGACAAGCCCACTCAACAGCTTCACCATCAATACCTTCCCTGAACAGATCCGCTTTAAGTAACGCGGCAATATTGAGTCGTGAGCGGCGCCAAGAGGTATCGGCGTTTTTATAAACCATGTGGCAAAGTTCATTCAGCCGTCCCGGGTGTTTCGGCCTGCCATGCGACAGCCACTCAAGCTGACACTTTCCACCGTTCCAGGCGCCTGTCGTATACCCTAAAACTTCAGTATTAACTCCCGCCTGCTCCAGCGCCGAACCGAGCACATCCACCAGGACAGCCACTGATTCGATGTGCTCTTTCATCGAGCCTGAGCAGTCAATAAGAACGGTGAAGAGCGTATTTGCCCGGGGCTTATACTGCTCCTGACGAAACAGCCGGCGTTCCGCTGGCGACGCGACAAGCTGACTCAATCGCCGGGCATCGATATACCCCTCCTCTTCACCAAACAGCCAGTCATCCCGTTTAGGCGTCGAGAGCAGTGCAAAAAGCCTACGCGCCAAGCGGGGGATGTTGATACCCTGCCCTCTGACACATTTATCCAATCGTTGTCGCAATTCATTAAGATACATTTTGCGCACTAAAGAGGCTGCTTCCACCTCTTTGTCATACCGAGTGGTAAATACCTTATAGGCCATACCCGACTCAGCTAACGCCCGGCTCTCGCCAGTCGCCGCTGCAGTGATAGCGTGCATATCACTGTCACTTTCCATGGCAATCAACAGCGCCAAACCTGAGTCGTTATCCGCCTCTTCAACCTCAAGGCCGTTTTCAGTGCGGTAATCCTGTTGGCACTGGATCATCTCCGCGACAGTCTCTGCAATCTTAAGTGCATGCCGAGCAAAAGCCTGTTGGTTGTCACGTTCACGGCGCAGCCCCATCAAGCTATCCCCAATGACAGGCGCCATGGTAAAGCGTGTGGCCTCTATGAGCGCCTCCGTCTCTTCAAGTACAGAGCAACCGTTGAGTCTGGCCCAGGCCATCTGGGCAACGGTATAGACCAGAATGCCCACATCGCTGCTGGTCATATCGGCATGGTGAAGTGCTCGCAACCAACTAGTGAAGCGATAGTGAAGATTGCGCCGTATTCCCGGAAACCGCTTGGGCGCCAGCGCCTCCACTCTAAGCTGTTCCAGTAGTTCAAAAATAAAACGCTGAACAGGGTGATCGGGCATTAAACGTTGGTGCAATTCCATATCGCTTAGGCGCAGACGAAGTGCAATACCATCGGCAGCTCCCCGATAGGATAGGAAGTCATCTTTTTCAGGGTCAGTCTTCAGATGGGGGGCGCATATTGCAACAGGCTTCATCCCCTTATGCAGCCGTCGACCACGATAGCGGAGATCGGCCTCTCCCGTCAGCGCCCGAATCGTTGCACCGCAAAGCTCCTCTACCCGCTGTTGTTGACGCTCAGGTTTCACTGAATATCACTGTCCTGCTGCAACTGGGTGATATTTAATTCCGCATCGAAACAGCGCTGGAAGTACTCGGCAACAATGGCATATTCAGCTTCATCGCACTTATTCAGAAACGAGAGTCGGAACGCAACAGCCGGATCTCGAAATATCGCGGTATTCTCCGCCCATGAGATCACGGTGCGTGGTGACATCAGTGTCGACAGATCGCCCGTGGAAAAACCCTTGCGGGTTAAGTTGGCCACTTCGACCATCGCTTTGACCAACTCTTCGCCTTCACCGCCGGCATATTCAGGCACTCTGCTTTGAACGATGGCAACCTCTTCCTCCCTGGGCAGATAGTTCAGCGTTGCCACGATATTCCAACGATCGATCTGCGCATGATTCAAAATCTGCGTACCATGGTAGAGTCCGTTCAAGTTACCCAGGCCCACCGTATTTGACGTCGCGAACAGACGGAAATATTTATGGGGGCGAATCACCCTGTTCTGGTCCAGCAGGGTAAACTTACCGTCCCGCTCCATGATACGTTGAATTACAAACATGACGTCGGGTCGGCCGGCATCATACTCATCGAAGATTAACGCCACCGGCCGCTGCAGCGCCCACGGCACTATACCCTCCTGGAACTCGGTGACCTGCTTGTTATCACGAATTACTATTGTGTCTTTGCCGACCAGATCAAGGCGACTGATATGGCCATCCAAATTAACCCGTACGCAGGGCCAGTTCAAACGCGCTGCAACCTGTTCGATATGGGTCGACTTACCAGTACCGTGCAGGCCCTGGATCATCACCCTGCGATCATTGGTAAAGCCGGCTAAAATGGCCAGGGTTACATCGGGGTTGAAACGATAGGCTTTATCAATCTCCGGCACGTGATCATCGCGCTGACTGAAGGCGGGCACATGCAGCGGGGAATCGATGCCAAAGGTGCTTTTAACCGATAGATTTCGATCAGGTATGATCTGTTTAAGATCGCTCATGGACATGTCATTACCGTTAAACGGCGTATTGCGCGCTCTGCTGCAACACGTGGTTGGTGTGTCGTGCGATAACCAGCTCTTCATCCGTAGGTATTACCCAGGCCTCTATCGCACTACCAGATGTTGAAATGAGGGGACCATTGTGGCTATTGGTTGCTTCATCGAGGCGTAGTCCCAGCCACCCCAATTTCCGACATAGGGTCGAGCGAATCAGTGGTGCGTGTTCGCCTATACCTCCGGTAAACACCAGTGCGTCCACCCCTCCCAAGACAGCCATCAGAGCACCCATTGACTGGACGATACTGTAACAAAACAGCTCTATCGCCTCCCGGGCATTGGCATCCTCACTATTAAGCAACTCCTGCATGTCCGAGCTGATCCCCGAGACACCGAGCAGACCGCATTGGTTGTAAACGAGATCACTCAGTTGCGCTTCCGTCATGTTCTCTTCGCGCATCAAATGGAGGAGCACGCCGGGATCGACAGCACCTGAGCGTGTGCCCATCATGACGCCATCCAAGGTGGAAAAGCCCATGGTCGTAATCGTGCTTACACCATTTTTTACTCCGCACAGGCTGGCGCCATTGCCGAGGTGCGCCACAATCAAACGCTCGGGCAACTCATCGCCACTGTATTTCGGCAGGGCATCCACGATATATTCGTAGGAGAGCCCATGAAAACCGTACCGTTGTATACCTTGCTGCTGATAGCGCCTGGGCAGAGGCAGGCGGCGAGCCAGTGGAGGCTGCGCTGCATGGAACGCTGTATCAAAGCAGGCAACCTGGGGCAGTGTTTTATCCTTTACCATCACCGCACGAATAGCGGCAAGGTTGTGAGGCTGATGGTGTGGAGCAAGGGTACAGAGCGCCTCAAGCTCCTCCATCAATGATGGTGTGACCAACGCGGGAAATCGTTGATCACTGCCACCATGCACAACGCGGTGCCCCACGCCCACAAGTTTCACATCTGCCACCTGGGTTTGAAGCCAATCCAATACCCAGCTCAAAGCATTTTGATGCGTAGTGATGGCTTGGCGCCCAACGTCACCCCCGCCCTCTACTGGCTCGCCATCCGCACGCCATAGCTTTATTCGAACAGCAGTACCGATTCCCGCTATCTGTCCTTTAATAAGTAGTGACGGTTCGCGCTCATGAATATCTATACAGAAGAGTGCAAATTTAAGACTTGATGAACCCGCATTGAGGGTCAAAATGCCATCCTTCATCACGTTACCTTCTGATTAACTGATAATGAATTAAGGCGCCGATAAACGGCGCCTCAAAGTTGCTAAACGCGGTATAAGTTAACTAGACGTAGTCTTTATACTTCTCCAGATGACGAACCGGTTTGGAGAGCGCGTCACGGCGGAAGGGGTCGCCCAACTCACGGGTACACATAATTTCGACAATGCAGGTCTTACCTTCATTCATCTGCATATCGACAGCCCGCTGCAGCGCTGGACCAACATCCTCCAGTTGGTCAACCACAATACCCTCTGCACCCATCGCCTTGGCGATACCCGCGAAGCTCTGGTTGTCCAGTTCACCCGCCACAAAGCGACGGTTGTAAAAGTCGACCTGGTTCTTCTTCTCAGCGCCCCATTGACGATTGTGGAACACCACAGCCGTAACAGGAATGTTATGACGGACACAGGTCATGGTCTCCATCATGCTCATGCCCCAGGCTCCATCACCCGCGTAAGAGATTGCCGGACGGTGCGGCGCCGCCACTTTGGCGCCAATGATGGTCGGGAAAGCATAACCACAGTTACCCCAGCTCATTGCGGCGAAGAAGCTGCGAGGCTTATCGAAGCGCAGATAGCTGTTGGCCACCGAGTTGATGTTGCCGATATCAGTAGAGACCATCACATCTTCAGGCATCGCCTTTTCCAACTCGCGCAGGACTTGGCGTGGATGCAGGTAATTGCCCTCTTCGCCCGCCTGCTCGGCAATCATATCGAGGCTGTATGGATCATTTTCATGAGTCCACTCATCCAACTCTTTTTCCCAGGCATCTTTCTCTGCCTGGATCTTTTCAGCACGCTCACCCTTAGTGGCGTCACACGCCAGAGTGCGAGCCTCCAGGCGTTCCGGCAATGCAACCGCGGCAGCGCCCGCATCACCACAGATACCAACAGAGATCTTCTTCACCAGACCCAGCATTTTGTGATCGGCATCGATCTGAATAATTTTGGCGTCTTTTGGCCAGTAGTCCATGCCGTGCTGAGGCAACGTGCCAAACGGTCCTAAACGTGAACCCAGGGCTACGACCACATCGGCCTGGCTCATAAGCTTCATTGCCGCTTTAGAGCCTTGATAACCGAGGGGACCACACCACAGCGGATGACTCGCCGGAAATGAGTCATTATGCAGATAGCTATTGACCACTGGTGCACCCAAGCGCTCAGCCAACGCCTTGCACTCTTCCACCGCATCACCCATGACCACGCCACCGCCGGAGATGATCACCGGGAATTTGGCTTTAGCCAAAAGCTCCGCGGCTTCATTCAAGCTTTTACTACCACCCGGGCCACGATCCAGGCGACTCGGTTGTGGAATCTCAATATCAAGCTCACCATAAAAGTAGTCACGTGGAATGTTCAGTTGGGTCGGCCCCATTTCCGACATGGCGCGGTCAAAACAGCGTCCGGTGTACTCAGCCATGCGATTGGGATTGTTGACATGCCCTTGGTACTTGGTGAACTCCTGAAACATCGGCAGTTGATTGGCTTCCTGGAAACCACCGAGGCCCTGGCCCATCGTGCCGGTTTCTGGTGTCACAATAACCACCGGTGAGTGTGCCCAGTAAGCTGCCGCAATAGCGGTGACGCAGTT
>JAKSCN010000299.1 GCA_022360595.1 Chromatiales bacterium | reverse complement strand
GCTGAGAGGGTGCCAAAGGAGCCTTGAAACTTGTTGGTCGCCAGTGCCTGGGTTGGTGTGATGCCGGTGGAAAGCAGAACCGGCAGGGCGATCAGTCCCCCGCCGCCGGCGATGGCGTCAATGGCGCCGGCGAGCAGACCGGTTGCGAACAACAGGAGTAGCAGATCGAGTGAGATAGTGATGTCAGGCATTTTTTATATAGGACGTGCAATGCAGCCTTCATCATACGCTAGACTTGAGAGCTGAGACAGAACGAGAGTTGAGGGACTATGCGGATTAAGATTTTTACCACCGGCGGCACCATCGATAAGATCTATTTTGACCAGAAGAGTCAGTTTGAAGTGGGTGAGCCGCAGATAGAGCAGTTGTTGACCGAGGCTAATATCACCTTCGATTACGATGTAGAGCCACTGATGCGTAAAGACAGCTTGGATATCGATGAGGATGATCGTGTGCGGATCAGCGATGCGGTTCGAGCAACGGCGGTAGAAAAAATACTAATCACCCATGGCACCGATACAATGGTCGATACCGCCCGGGCGCTGGGGGAGGTGACTGACAAGACGGTGGTCTTTGTCGGCGCCATGCAGCCTGCCAGGTTGCGTGTCAGTGACGCCTTCTTCAATATCGGTTATGCGGTGGCGGCTGTGCAGATGCTTCCATGGGGTGTCTATGTTGCGATGAACGGCCAGGTGTTTGACCCTTTTAAGACGACCAAAAATGTTGCTTTGAACCGCTTTGAGCTGGAATGAGTGGGCTAATCAGTCAACACCGAGCATAGTCTCTTCAATCAACATATCGACCACAGCGTGGAGCGCCGATTCGTGCTCCTCTCCGGCCGCCAGGGCCTCTTCATAGGCCTTGACCTGGCGGTGGGCGCTGGTGCCCTCCATCAGAATGGTGCGCATGTGTTCCACTTCAGGAACGCAGTTCAGGTATTCAGCATCTTCACGCAGCAGTTCAATCACCTCTTCGATGAGTTCAGAGAAGGGTACGATTTTCCCTTTACCGAAGTCGAGCAGCCCCTCATCGATGCCGTAGCGGTGAGCGCGCCAGCGGTTCTCGTTAAGCAGGAAGGGCGTGTAGCGGCGCCAGCGCTGGTTATTGGTGCGCAGGCGGTAGAGCATGCGCATCCAGCATTGGTAGAAGGCGGCGATGCAGATGGCGTCGTCGAGGCGGGTGCAGACGTCGGAGATACGCATCTCCAGTGTTGGGTAGCGATCACTGGGGCGGATGTCCCACCATACCTTGGTCGCATCTTCGATTACGCCAGCCTGTACCAGCACGTCGATATGGCGTTTGTATTCCCCGTAACTGTCGAAAGACTCGGGCAGGCCGGTTCTTGGCATGCTGTCCCAGATCGAGATTCGATAGGATTTCAGCCCGGTATTGCGGCCACGCCAGAAGGGTGACGAGGTGCTCAGTGCCAAAATATGGGGCAGGATGTAACTGGCCTGGCCCATCAGGTCGACACGAAAATCGTCATCGTTGATACCGACATGGATGTGCATGCCGCTGATCACCAGTTGGCGCACCACCTCCTGCAGGTCGTTGGCGAGCTGGTCATAGCGGTCCTTAGGTGTGTGTTCCAGCAAAGAGGGCTTGCTGAAAGGGTGAGTGGAGGCCGCAATGAGGGCCAGCCCATGACGGGTGGCCACGGTAGAGACGGTTTTGCGCAGATGGGCCAGTTCGGCGCGGGCCTCCTGTATGGTCTGGCAGACGTGGGTGCCGACCTCGATTTGGCACTGGAGAAACTCTGGTGACACTTGGCCTTGCAGCAGGCTTTCACACTCTTCCAACATGGTTTCCGGGGCTTCCCGAATCAGGGTGCGGGTCACTCGGTCGACCAGCATGTACTCCTCTTCAATACCGATTGTCAGCTTGGGTTCTTTCATCGGTGGCCCTCGTTATATTTATCGTTGTCGTGTCAACATCAGGCTATGTCTCAGTGAGGAGGCCTGTCTGGGTAAAGGCGTCCTGCAGATGTCTTTCTATCAGGCCAGCCCAGTGGTTGGCCTTCTCCTTATCATTAATGAGATCCTGGCGAATTTCCAGCAATACATGGGGATAACCATTGCGCTCGCAGTGCACATCCATAGTGAAGCCGAGAGGGTGGCGGGCGTGATAGGGTTCGTTGTCGCCTACACAGAGACCGGGCTCTTGACGCAGGCTCTCCAGCAGCGGTTGGGAGAGCCTCTGATCCTGATCCCAAAGTACCCCGATGTGCCAGGGGCGCTGGTAGCCGCGATAGCTCGGCGTGAAGCTGTGCACGGATATGATTATCGGCTCATCCCCCCGGGCAACAATATGGTTGAGCTGTTCGGTCACCGCATTGTGATAGGGCCAGAAGAAGGTGTTCTCCCGGCGGATAATCTGTTCGGGGGTGAGCTGGTGATTGGCCGGAATCTCTATCTCATCACTGATTTCGGGAATTGATGAGCCGTCTCCAGGGTGGCGGTTAAGATCAATAATCAGACGTGAGTAGCCGGCGATCAGGGCGGCGCAGTCGAGCCGCTCAGCGAGGTTCCGGGCTACATCTTCACCGCCGATGTCGTAGGCGATGTGCTTTTCAAAATCTTCATCGTTGAGGCCCATATCGCCGAGACATTCGGGTATTCGGTTGCTGGCATGGTCGCACAGGATCAGTATTGGGCTATGACCGTCGCCGTTGAATAGCTGAAACGCCGGTGCTTCTCCATCTTGCAGCAGAGAGGGTAAGCTATCATTAACAGTGACTGGAGAATCCATAGCGTAACAGTTGCAATCAACGTTACCCGATATCGTACTTGGAAAAGGGTTGTTAGGGTAGGTGCTTTGACTTACCTTAAAGATTATTGGTCGGCAAAAAATGGTGATGACCATGACAGCAGAGAGTGACAAAAAATATACCAAACCGCCTGAAGAGGAAATTCGTTCCCAGCTTTCAGAGGAGCAGTTCTACGTGACTCAGTGCGAGGGCACTGAGAGGCCTTTTGCCAACGAGTACTGGAATGAGAAACGGGAAGGTATTTATGTCGATGTTGTAACCGGTGAGCCGCTATTCTCCTCTACTCACAAATACGATTCCGGTAGCGGTTGGCCCAGCTTTTATCAACCTATAGAGCGGGACGCACTGGTTGAAGATACAGATCATAAACTGGGCTATGCGCGCACTGAGTTGAAAAGTGCTGTAGGGCATTCGCACTTAGGTCATGTATTTGAGGATGGGCCTGAACCTACAGGGCTGCGCTACTGTATCAATTCCGCATCGTTACGCTTTATTCCTAAAGAACAACTTGAAGTGGAAGGTTATGCCGATTATCTCGCTCTTTTTAGCTAACCCCTTAGTCTAATAAAGTGTTGTAACTATCTGATTTTAAATATCTAGTCTGCTGACTGAATCACGCTATTTTGTGTCAAATTGTTAATTTGTGAAGGGTGAAACAAATCGTAACAGTCATAGCTGTGCGTCTCTTGTAGTCTATCTCCTGTCAAGCAGGTTCGAGGTTACAACATGGCACACTACAACTGGGATCAACAATTGGACACCGGTATCGACTCTTTTGATCTGCATCACCAGCGTATCATGGAATACGCCAATGAGATCTTTAACGCAGTCAAATTCAATGACCGAGAGAAGGTGGGTTATACGCTCGATCTGTTGCTCGAGTACACGGTGAGTGTTTTCTCTTATGAAGATAATTTGATGGATCAGTCAGGTTATCCCTATGCCGCAGAGCATAAGGCGGTACACCGTACCTTTACCCATAAGATCGCCAGATATCGTCAACGCCATCAGACGGGAGAGGATGTTTCACGTCAGTTACTATCTGAGTTGAAAGTCTGGATTACCAATCATGTACGGCGAGATGATCGGGATTATGTGCCTTATGTGAGAAAAAAGTTCTCCACCAATTGGTTCTCACGTTTTTTTGGGAAAAAGTGCGCATAGATAAGCACACCCAAGGCCTGTTAACAGGCTCTAATAACTCTTCCTAAACCCTGAAGGGGTGATTGGCTGGTATTGCTGATCGCTCCTTTTTTATTTTGTAGTGGATGTAAATTCTTTCGTCTGTCTGTTATGGGTATAATTTGTGGGCGAACAATAACTGATGTGGGGTATCAAGATGGGAAAGTGGATGACAGCATGCCTGTTGGCGGCTCTCTCGAGTGGAGTTTTCGCTGGCAGTAGCGAGCGTGCGGTAGAGATCGTGAAGGAGCGTTGTCATCTCTGCCACGGTATCGATGGCGAGGCATCCAGCGCCATCTATCCCCGCCTGGCCGGTCAGAATGCTAAATATATTGCCAAGCAGCTATCCGATTTCAAGAGTGGCAAGCGTAAAGGCACCATGAATGATATGGCCGCTGATTTGACCGATGAGGAGATGGCTGTGCTGGGAGAGTATTTTGCCTCTAAACCGGTTAAGGCCCATCGGGTACGCAAGAAAGACTTTGCCGCTGTTGGCTACTATCTCTACCACAATGGCAACAAATACTCAGGTGTTGCCGCGTGCAAGTCTTGCCATGGAGAGAAGGGATTTGGCACCGAGCAGCTTCCTCGGCTGGCTGGCCAACACAAGCGCTATATTGTCGATCAGTTACAAGCCTTTAATGGTGGTTCACGCACCAATGATCACGCAATTATGCACTCTATCGCCTCAAAGCTCACCGAGCTGGAGATGAATGCCTTGGCGCAATATATCAGCGGTATGAACTGATTGGCGCGTTAGAATCGCTGGAGAATCATCAGTATATCGGGTGTTGGTGAACGCCCCAGAGCGACCAACACCATGTAACCCACGGTGAACAGCGCCAGGACACCCGAAGTGAGCCGCGAGCTTTTGGTTTTGCCAAAGTGCAGAGCGTGCATGCCGAGCAGGATATAGACCAAAAGTGCAACCAGCTTGGTGGTGAGCCAGTCCACTTGAAATGGATTGAGACGCAGGATGACCAGCATGGCGATACCGGCTAGCAGTAGGATGGTGTCGTTGTAAGCCGACAGCTTGCGCACCCAGCGTTTTTTGATCATGCCCGGGGCGGTTATCATCCAGAACAGACGCAGACTGAAGAAGCTGATGGTGAACACCACCGTACTGACGTGGATTAATTTGATCCAGGCGTAAAGCATCTATTCTTTCACTGGCCGAAAAGGGCAAGGATAGCGGTTTGTGCAATCCAGGCCAAATCGAAAGTGATGATCAAATTAGTGTTACTAGCCCCTAGTTGGACTCAATGTGGGCCAGTACCTGGGACTCTACTTGGTCGAGCGCTCTCTGTACCTGAGGCGAAAGCTCTTCGCCGTAACTGAAGTCGGCTCCCTCGATACCGAACAGATAGAGTTTTTTCGGAAGCTGCTCGAGGATGCGTGCCATCTCTATCGCTTCAGCCAGACCAAATTGATGGCTGGAGTAGTGGAATAGCTCGCTAGGCGCTGTTTGCTCTATAGCGTCAATTTGATGGATGGTGCCGGGCGTGGCGCCGGACTGTGTGGCATCGATCAAAATGACATGGTCATGATTCTGCCAAGCGTTGATCAGCCCCATCCCCTCGCCGCTATGCTCTTCCACTTGTAGATGCTGTTTGGCGAGACGGTCAGCCAATAGCGGCCCGACCGCATCGTCCCGACGCAGCCGGTTGCCAATCCCGATAATCAGCCAATCAGTTGCGCTCAATGGTCAGCTTCAGAAAGTGGGTGGCGCAGGAGATACACGGGTCGTAGTTGCGAATGGTCTGTTCACAGCGCCAAGTCAGTTGATCGTCCGGCATCTCCAGACTCTTCTCCACAATGGCCCGCAGATCCTCTTCGATCTGTTTTTGGTTTTGAGCTGTTGGGGGGACGATGGTAGCCAATTTGACCAGGCCTTCGCTGTCCAGTTGATAGCGGTGAAAGCAGATGCCGCGCGGCGCTTCGGTGCAGCCATAGCCCTCGCCGGCTACTGTGGGTGCCTCAACGCTTGATTGTTCCGGTTGTTGATACTCCTGGATCAGGCGGATTGACTCTTCGCAGGCGTAGTAGGTCTCTATCATCCGTACCAGAATGCTCTTGTAGGGATTGTTGACTACCGCGCCTAATCCACACTCAGCCGCCAGTTGACGGGCGTTGTCGGAGGGCTGGGACTGGGTGTTGTTGTAGCGGGCAATGGGGCCGACCAGATAAGGTTTACCGCCTTGAAAGCTGCCCTGCAGCGCGTTGGAGTGGGCCACATGCTCTTCACTGAAGTGCTGCAAGAATGCCTCCAGATCGATTACCAGCCCCCGGTTGGAGACGATCTGGCCTCGATTGATGGCGTACTCTTCCGGGTGTTGCAGGGATACGCAGGTGTAGTCCTGTTCAAGGTCGGGGTAGTCAAACTCGGCGAAGGCGAGGGCGATGGCCCGGCTGCTCTCCAGGGCCCACTCCAGACGGGGTAGCAGGGCTTCCAACTGGCTCTTTTTCGGCGCTTTGTAAAAGCCTCCCACTTTCATGTTGACGGGATGAACGGCTCGGCCACCGACAATATCCATGATGTCGTTACCCAGCTTTTTCAGCTGCAGGGCGTCGTTGACCAGTTCCGGGTTCTGCTTGGCGATCTGCAAAGCGTCGTCTAACCCAAGAAAATCAGGGGCGTGTAACATGGCCGCATGCAGTACATGGCTCTCGATCCATTCACCGCAGTAGATGAGGCGGCGTAATCGCTGTAGGTCACCGGAGACCTCAATGCCGAGGGAGTTTTCCATCGCTTGGCTGGCTCCCATCATGTAGGCGATGGGGCAGATGCCACAGATGCGTGCCGTGATGTCGGGTACTTCCGAGTAGTGTCTGCCTTGTAAGAAGGCCTCAAAAAAACGGGGAGGCTCAAAAATGCGGAATTTTACCGCTTCGATCTGATCATCTTTGATGCTGACATGTAGCGCACCTTCACCCTCAACCCGGGCCAGTGCGTCGACTTTGATGGTTCTGCTGGTATCACTCATGGCGCAGACTCTCTTCTTGGAAGGCTTCAGAGGCAGCAGTGATGCCCCTGAACAGATCTTTAACTGCTCGCGGCTGTAGTTGTTGTGAGTCGCTAAACCAGTTGGCCAGGCTGGCGGTGTTGGCGCCTCCTTTGGGGCCAAAACAGCCGTAGCAACCCCGTTGGAAAGAGGGGCAGAGATTGCCGCAGCCGGCCTGTACGACGGGGCCGAGGCAGGGTTTGCCTTGGGTCACCATGATACAGACACTACCCGTGCGTTTACACTCAATGCACTGACTGTAGTTGGGTATGTTGGGTTTGCGGCGATTGAGCGCGGCATTCAGCACTTCCAGCAGTTGATATTTGTTGATCGGACAGCCGTATAGCTGAAAATCGACCGCCACGTAGGCGGAGATCGGTCGGCTCTGCTGCAGGGTGTCGATATACTCCGGGTGGGCATACACAGTATTGATGAAGTCATCCACCTGTTGGAAGTTGCGTAGTGCCTGAATACCGCCCGAGGTGGCGCAAGCGCCGATGGTGATCAGCGTCCGTGACTGTTTACGCACCTTAACAATACGCTCCTCCTCTTCGGGGGTGGAGATGGAGCCCTCCACGAGAGAGATGTCATAAGGGCCTTGCAGCTCGGCGCGGGTCGCTTCCAGGAAGTAGGCGATATCGACACTATCCGCTACTGTGAGCAGCTCATCCTCGCAGTCCAGCAG
>JAKSCN010000035.1 GCA_022360595.1 Chromatiales bacterium | reverse complement strand
TGAGCTGAGTAAGGCTTATCACAGTCCCGGTGTGAAAGGGCAGAAGTGGGGCGAGTAAGCTGTATCTTAAAGAGAGGGCCGATAAGGCCCTTTCTGCATTTCAGCCTCTGTTCCTAAGGCAATAAAGCAACGCTTTTAACTTGAACGTATACCTGTTTCCCTTTTTCAAGTCCGAGTAGGGTTGCCGACTTGCGGGTGACTCGTGAGAGAATTGGAGTATCACCAGCTAACAAACGAACCATGACCTGAGCATTATTTTGTGTGGTCATCTCCTGAACTGTCGCGGGGAAGATATTCAAAATACTGGTTCCGGTTTGCTGCTCCAGGGTGATGCTGATATCGCGTGCCGCCAGGCGCAGGCGTGCTTTGTGACCAATGGGGAGCTGTTTTCGCGTCACCGTAAACCGGCCTCCGGAAAAATTGAGATAGGTGAGGTTGTACTCATCATCGTGCTCGGTAACCGTTGCCTCAATCAGCGCCTCGGCGTCATCGCCACGAGCTAGCGGCAGATCAAGCCGAGTCAGCATATCGGTGATCGTGCCGGTTGCTTTGACTTTACCGTTGGTTAGTAACACTAAATGGTCTGCCAGGCGGGCCACCTCGTCGGGGGAGTGGCTGACGTAGATGATGGGGATATCCAACTCATCGTGCAGCGACTCCAGATAGGGCAAAATCTCCTGCTTGCGCCCGAAGTCAAGGGCGGCCAGCGGTTCATCCATTAACAAGATCTTGGGGTTGACGGCCAGTGCTCGGGCGATGGCTACGCGCTGCCTTTCGCCGCCGGATAATCGGTCGGTGCGGCGAGCCAGCAGAGGCTCAATGCCGAGTAACGCGATGGCCTGTTCCAGTGATACTCGGTGTGCACTTGAGCCGATACGTTTCAGACCATACTCCAGATTACCCAGTACGTTGAGGTGGGCAAACAGACTCGCCTCTTGGAAGACATAGCCGACTACCCGCTGGTGCGGTGGAGTAAAATGGCTGTCCTCCTGCCAGACGGTATCGCCGATCTTCAAATAGCCGCCATCGGGGTTCTCTAGGCCGGCGATGATGCGCAGCAGGGTAGTTTTGCCGCAGCCGGAGGGGCCGAACAGTGCGGTCACACCCTGGTCAGGAATGCTTAGATCCACATCCAGCGTGAAGCCTGCGCGGACTAGCTTAAAGCGTGCTTCAATACTCATGGCTTCACCATTGAGAAACGCCTATTGAGCCCGTACACAGTCAACAGCATCAGGAATGAGAGTATCAGCAGTCCACCAGAGAGCCAATGCGCCTGGCCATACTCCAGCACTTCGACATGATCGTAAATGGCGATAGAGAGCACCTGGGTTTCACCGGGGATGTTGCCGCCGATCATCAACACAACGCCGAACTCTCCCACAGTATGGGCAAAGCCGAGTACCGCAGCGGTGAGAAAACCTGAGCGAGCCAGAGGAATGGCGACGGTGAAAAAACGATCTAGCGGTGAAGCTCCTAGTGTGGCGGCCACTTCCATTGGACGAATCCCTATGGCGCTGAAAGCGTTGTGCAACGGCTGCACAACGAAGGGTAGCGAGTAGAACACAGAGCCTATTACCAGGCCGGTGAAGGTGAAAGCCAGCGGGCGTCCACCCATGGCTTCCATAAGGCCTCCAATGGGTCCATGTGGGCCGAGTGCGATAAGCAGATAGAAACCAAGTACAGTTGGTGGTAATACCAAAGGCAATGCAATGACGGCTTCGATGAGGAACTTAAAGCGCCATTGACTACGCGATAGCCACCAGGCCAAAGGTGTGCCGATCAACAACAGTATCAGCGTGGTCACCCCAGCCAGTTTCAGGGTGATAATCAGCGCTGTTAGATCACCTTCGCTGAGCATCAGGTTGTTCCATAACCAAAGCTACGAATAATTGTTTGCCCCTCACTGCTTTTGACAAATGAAAGAAATGCCAGAGCCGCCGGACTCTCTTTTAGCGCGACGACTTGCTGTTTGATGGGCGTGTAGAGGGATTGAGGGATATTCCAGAGTGACCCTTCAGTGACCTGGTCGGGTGATTTGATCTGTGAATAGGCGACAAACCCCAGCTCTGCGTTTCCGCTTTTTACAAACTGATATGTTTGACCGATGTTCTCACCGCGTACGATTTTTCCTCGCAATTCGGACCAGAGTTTTTTCTGCTGCAAAACCTGCTGTGCTGCTTTTCCATAAGGAGCCAGCTTGGGATTGGCCGCTGCCAGGTGGTGAAATGACTGCTGGCTGAGCACTTTGCCTTCAGGATCAACAAGGCCAGGTTGAGGGCTCCAAAGCACCAGTTTCCCAATAGCATAGGTAAAGCGACTGCCATTAACGGCGATACCCTCCTGGTCGAGCAATCGGGGGCGACGGGCATCCGCGGCAAAGAACAGATCAAAGGGGGCGCCGTTTTTTATCTGGGCGTAGTGCTTGCCGGTGGAGCCGAAAATTAAGGTGATGCTGTGGCCACTTTGCTGCTCAAATTGTGCGGCAAGATGTTTTATCGTGTTGGTAAAGTTACTGGCGACTGCGATGCGCAACTCATCTGCCAAAGCCGGGCTTGCTGGCAGGCAGCCGATACAAAAGATGAGCAAGCAGTGGTGTAGCACCTTTTTCATTGGCAATGTCTGTCTGTTATAGATTGAGCTGTTTACTGTGTTCGGCAAGAAAGGCCTTAAAGTCGCCATGGGCAGACCAGAAGCATGCAATGGCCTGTTTGCCCGCTTCCGTGAGGAGTGCGCCACCGCCACCCCGGCCACCTGTGCTCTTCTCGACTACCGGCGTCCGGCTCTGGCGGTTCATGGCGTCCACCAGTTTCCAGGCGTGGCGGTAAGACATCTCCATGGAGCGTGCAGCCGCGCTGATGGAGCCAAACTCCTGAATGCGCTCCAGCAGTACTACCCGACCATACCCGAGGAAGGTTCCCTCTGGACCTTCAATCCACAGTCGCCCGTGTAAACGGTAATTTTGTGTCATAGGTCTCATCTATATGCCGCGATAATTTCGTAATGTATGAAAGGATATAACGCCAGTCAATGACATTACTTGATGTGGAGCAAAATAGGCCTAGATGGGAGTGTCGATCATGCAGGGTTTATAGTCAGAAGGAAAAGGGTTGTGAAATTGATATTGCTGCCAGGCTTGGATGGTACCGGTAACCTCTACGCTGGATTGATTGCACAACTGCCTGACTATGACTGCACTGTGATTTCACTGCCACAATCTGGCGCCCAAAGTTACGTAGCGGTTACGCAAAGTATCAAACGAATGCTTCCTGACGAAGCGTTTATCTTACTTGCTGAGTCTTTCGCGGGGCCGATCGCGGCTTTGTTGGCGAGTGAAGAGAATCCCAATTTAAAAGGGGTTGTCTTTGTCGCTACATTTCTCTCTCCGCCAAATAGACATCTGCTGGCGATCGCAAGGCGTCTGCCGATAAAGTCACTTATACGGTTACCTTTTGCTAGGTATTTTTATCAGCCTCTTTTCTTTGGCGCTGATGTTGATGATGATCTTGTGGAGTTGTTTGAAGAGACGGTGAGAAGTCTGCCTGAGCGCCTTATTAAAGAGCGGCTAGATGCGATACACACCCTTGATCTTGACCTGTCGCCAGTTGGTTTGCCGGTAACCTATCTGCAAGCAGCATCTGATATGTTGGTGCCAGCTTCAAAGGCTTTGGAGTTTAGAAAATATTTTAATAAAGTCACAGTAAAGGCTATTGAAGGTCCCCATTTTCTACTACAAGCCAACCCGTGTGAAAGCGCTGTGGCTATTTCAGAATGGGTGAATCTTTTTGTACAGAGTTCAGATTAAGGAGTTATTGTGCCAGTAAAAAGCAGAGGAAAACTATTTGCCTGGGGTGCAGGGCACTCCGGTGCTCTTGGCCAAGGGCCGAGTGAAGATAAGCTTACACCCCAGCCGGTACCCGGTTTACCTGAGGTCACTGCCGTCTACGCGGGCAGTGCTAGCGCATATGCTCTTGATGAAGAAGGCCAAGTGTGGTCCTGGGGATGGGATGCCTATCAGCACCTCTTGGGTAGAGGGATCGTGGAATACCCCTTGCCCATGATTCCCACGGTGTTGCGTGAAATGGGGCATAAACACACGGGTGAGCGCTTTGAAGGCGATGGCGGTGTTGGAGAGCCAGGGGTTGTTGAGGGCTTGCCGGCTGTACTTGAACTTGCCGTAGCGGATAGCAATGTGTTTGCGTTGACCACTGAGGGAGAGGTCTGGGTATGGGGCGACCGGGCAGGTTTGGGGATCAAAAGTAAGCATTCTGCCAGTCGACCACAAAGGATTGAGGTACTTTCCAACATTACCCAGATCAGTGCATCAGATGACGGTTTAACCTTCTACGCGTTGGATGCTGAGCAACGAGTCTGGTCCTGGGGTTCCGGTTATGAAGGCGAACTGGGCCATGGAAAGCGCCGGAATGATCCTGTTCCAAAGCCTATTCCCTCCCTGCAGGGTGTGCGCTCTGTGCACGCCGGCAACAGTTGTGCGTGGGCGCTCTTGAATGACGGTTCAGTCTGGTTTTGGGGGCATGGTCAGGGTTTGGAGCTTACCGTGGATAATAACTATCGCATTGGCGAACCGCTGCGGGTCGATGCGTTGGATGAGATAGTGGCGCTCTATGTCTGGCGTGCCGGCTGTCTGGCGAGAAATAGTGCGGGCGAGACCTTCGCCGTAGGGGCGCTGCTCGAGGGTGTACTGGATATCAGCTTCAACGATCAGCTTGTGGTGAGAGCGGAAGGCTACGATGCTTTTACCCATATTTCGTTGGGGGATAATCACGGCCTTGCCATTGATGCGACCGGGCAGTTATTCAGCTTTGGTGAAGAGGAGAATGGTGCACTCGGCAATGGACTGTGTGCAGAGGATGAATTCCATCCACCCACTGCGGTTGCAGGAATGGCTAACGTTATTTACTGCAATGCGGGCAACAGCTTCTCTTTTGCGATTGTGTCTGAATGAATGGTCCTGGTTATTCATTGTTCAGTATCCAATAGATTAATGGAAATGGTTGTTGCTGAGTCAAAACTGTACTCGGGGATAGGGAGATTCTGCTGATTGGGATGGCCGTATCTTTGGTAGACCCTTCCCGCTTTGTCAAAGATTGCGCCATCGAAATTTTCATGGAAACCACCGTACCAGGTAACATTTTGATAGTAATCGTAGGGTAGTGTGTTTGCGCGGTAGGTTGTTCGTATCCCTTTTCGTGCCTCATAACCGAATGTGACAAAGTAGTCGGGAGAGATAGAGCGATAGATGTTTTTGGCATAGTCCGGCTGAGCACTTGCGTGTGAAAAAGGATCTTTCACATGCTGGCTGAGCTCATATAGCCGGCTAATGTCTGTCTGACTGCGCCTCAAGATGATGATGGGAACAGCGGATTTCTCAGCAATGATTTTGATCTCCCCCGGTTGCAGGTCGCTCACATCGACAGTGATCATTGCATCGCTGCGTGCTTTTGCAGAAGGGGTAAGGGAGGCGAGAAAGATATAACTGGCTGCCGCCAACCCTAGCATAGCTAAAAGGCCGGTGGCATATCGGTATATTGTACGTAAATGCATCTTTACATCCTGTAAGCCAGGCTCATTCCCTTGGGCTTTAAATGTGCTGATAATTCTCTACAAATTATAGCCCCTAAACAGGCGCTAGTAATGCGGTGGAGGTGGCTCTTCAGCCGGAGAACCCGGTTGCGCAGGGGTGAGCTGTTGTACCTGTTCCCGTAATGCCAATACTATCTTCTCCAGCGTCTCGATACGCCGCTGCTGCTCAATGACCGTTTCGTTGAGTACGTCGATGGTCTGCTCCTGAAAAGCGAGTTTGGTTTCCAGTTCGATGAGTTGTTCTTGTGTATCAGGCATGGTGATCAGGCTCGGTGCTCTTGGGCCAGGTAGGCGGTTGACTGCATCTCTTGCAGTCGACTGATGGCGCGTTGAAAGTCGAAAGCGAGACGCTCTCCTTGGTAGAGTGATTCCGGTTGTGCCGCCGCACTGATAATCAGTTTCACATTACGGTCATAGAATTCGTCGATAAGATAGAGCAGGCGCCTGGTCTGATCATCCATGGAAGCGCCAAGGATCGGGATATCGGACAGCAGTACCGTGTGGTAGCGGCGAGCCAGTTCCAGATAGTCCGCTTGGCTGCGTGGTGGCCCGCAAAGGGCGATGAAGTCGAACCAGACCACATCATCAGCAACCCGGATTACCGGGATATCGCGGTTGTAGATGTGAATCTTGCCGCCGATCCGCCCCTCTTCAGGCGCCAGATGGATGAACTCCTCTTCGAGTTGCGCCTCCACCTCCGGTGTGTGTGGGTTGTGGTAGACAACTGCCTGCTCCAGATAGCGCAACCGGTAGTCGGTGTCGCTATCCAGCTTCAGCACTTTGGTGTGCTCTTTCAGTAGATCGATTGCAGGCAGAAAGCTGGCGCGCTGCAGGCCATCCTGATAGAGGTTGTCCGGCTCGGTATTGGATGTGGTGATCAGGGTGATGCCACGTTGGAACAGCCCCCTTAGCAGTTGCGCCAGAATCATCGCATCCCCGATATCGGTGACGATGAACTCATCCAGGCAGAGTACCTCGATATCACCCGCCAGCTTTTCGGCTACGAGGTCCAGTGGGTTGGCCTGTCCCTTCAGTTGAGTCATCTCTTCGTGCACCTGGTGCATGAAGTGGTGGAAGTGGAGACGCAGCTTTCTATCGCTGTTGAGCTGGTTGTAGAAGATATCCACCAGCCAGGTCTTGCCGCGCCCGACACCGCCCCAGAGATAGAGGCCGGGCTCCGGCCGAGTATTCGGCGTGGGTCTTTTTTTCTGTAGTAGCTTGCCGAAAAGGCCGTTCTTCTTTGTAACGGGCGTCTGGTTTTTTTGGTCTAATCGCTGGTAGATATCGTTAAGCGCCATCACCGCCTTCTCTTGGGCGGAGTCGGCGATCACGTCGCCTTCGGTCAGAAGCTGTTGGTAGTACTCTAATGGTGTCATGGGTGTAAAGCAGCCTGCGTCACTCCATCAAGCGTGATAGAGCCGTGGACAGAAGAGATTGATTATTTTACCAGGAGGACTCTAGTTATCGTCTGACGGGTAGTAATCGTTCAGGTTGGCAGGGCAGAGGACATTGCGCATGGTGCCGATCAGAGTGAGCAACTGATCGTTGCGGATCCGGTAGAAGATGCGGTTGGCATCTTTGCGCGAAACCACAATGTTCTTGTTGCGTAGCTGCTCCAGGTGCTGGGAAATATTGCTCTGCGAGGTGCCGGTGCGCTCGACGATTTCACCCACAGAGAGTTCGGAGCTGCCCAGAGAGCAGAGGATTTTCCAACGCAGTGGATGGGCCATCGCCTTCAGGGCATTGGCGGTCAGCACGGTATCTTCGTTGGGCATATCAGATTGAGGGGTGTCGGTCATAGCGGTTCTCCTGCAGTGCCTCAGGCACTTTCACTCACGCCAGGCTCGGCCTGCGCATCCGATTCCGATTTTACATAGCCAGACATGTTCTTGGCGATGCAGATAATGTCACTAATCGTGCCGTCTGGGGCAGTGATGGCGGTGCGGGAAAATAGAATGGGAACCCTGCGGCCATCTTTGGCAATAAAGCGTGCGTCGATATTTTTCAGCGCGCCGGCGCGGATTAGTGCCTCCAGCCAAGTGCCCATGAAGGCGCCGGCTTGTTCATCCTCTTCTTCCTCGAAAAGATCACCAATCTGCATACCGATCAGATCATCGGGTTCATAGCCCAACATGCCGCAAGCCGCGGGATTGGTCTGGATCACGCTCCCTTCAGGAGTGAGCACCAGCAGGGCCTCGCCCATGTAGGTGACGATGTTCTCCAGGTGCTGCTTGGCCTGCGCCAGCTCAGCGGTGCGTTCGGCCACCTTCTCTTCGAGAATTTTATTCATCTCCCGCTCTTTTTCGATCAGGCGGAAGTAGGTGCTGATCTTGTTGATCAACTGGTTGTCATCGATCGGCTTGAGCAGATAGTCGACTGCTCCCACCTCGTAACCCTTCTGCTGAAACTCTTCGGTCTTGAAGGCGGCGGTGAGGAAAATGATCGGAATATCGCGGGTCTTTTTGCGGATCTTCAGCATTGAGGCGGTCTGAAAACCATCCATCTCCGGCATCTGAATATCCAGAATGATCAGATCGATGCCTGGCTCTTTCTGGGCGATGTCCAGCGCCTGTTCGCCGGAGAGCGCCTCCAGAATCTCCACATCCATATGCTGCTGAATGAGCGTGCGCAGCGTGAAGAGGTTGTGTTCGTGATCGTCGACGATCAGGAGTTTGAATCCGCTATATCGCTTCGTCATCTATCGGTGCTGATACCTGCTGTGGAAGATGTCGGTTCAGGACATCCGCCAAAAGTTCGCTATTTACGGGTAGTCCGAGAAGGTCATCTGCGTCAGTTGGCGCGGGTTTTTCTCCATCTTTCTCCCTCGCCCGGCTGACCATGGCGATCACGGTCATCTCCCTATGCTGAGCCTTGATATCGGAGATCGTATCATAGCCGCCCTGATCAGGCATCTCTGTATTGACCAGTACCAAGACGATGGGGGTGTCGATCTCTTCAGTGATCAGCTCCAGCGCCTCCTCGGCATCGTCGGCAGCACTCACCCGAGCGCCCCAGCCCTCCAATAGTGGCGTGAGCTGCAGGAGGTTTTTCATGTTACTGTCGACCAGCAGAATATGCTGGCCCGAGAAATCAACCTGGGGGGCAGTGTCCGGTTCTATCGCATGCTCTTCTGGGTCGGCTGTCTCTATATGGATCTGATCGGCATCGATATTTTCACCATCAAAGTTAAGCGGTAGCAGTAGTGAGAAGGTTGAGCCTTCCCCCGGCGTACTGGCCAGTTCGATAGCACCACCCAGTATCTGAGCCAGTTGTTGGCTGATGGTCAGTCCGAGGCCGGTTCCTCCGTATTTGCGGGTGGTGGCGCCATCGGCCTGCTTAAATGCTTCAAAGATGTGGTGCTGCTTATCGGTAGGAATGCCAATGCCGCTATCCTTGACTCGAATGGCCAGATCACAGCGGCAAGGTGGTGTGTTCTCGATTGGGCCAAGTGAAAGCTCTATGTCGCCTGTTTCAGTGAACTTTACCGCATTTGCCAGGAAGTTCTTGATGATTTGCCGGATTTTATCAACATCGGAAACTACCTGCCGGGGCGTGTCCGGGTTGATGGTCAGTGTCAATGTCAGCCCCTTTGCGTCGAACTGGGGCTGCATAATCTCCTGCAGCTCGGCAAGCATGGCGGGCAGATCGATGTGCTCAATAGTGAAGTTGGCCCTGCGCGCTTCGATGCGCGAGAGATCGAGAATGTTATCGATCAGAGAACGCAGATCCGAAGCTGCTTCGTGAATCACCTGGGCCTGCCTCGCCTGCTCCGCCTCCAGCCCACTGTTGCGATCAGCCAGCATCTTGGAGAGCAACAGAATAGAGTTCAGCGGTGTGCGCAGTTCATGGCTCACATTGGCCAGAAACTGGGATTTGTAGCGGTTTGACTCCTCCAGCTCCTTGGCGTGAGCCCGCAGATTGTGGGTGTTCTGGCCGTGCTGTTTGGAGAGGCGTGTGAGGTTCTCGCCCAGGCGCTTCAGCTCTTGGGGGCCTTTCCAGTTGAACTGGACTGGCTGCTCCGTCTCCAGCACCTGCTGAATACCGTCAGTGAGGTCGTGACTTAGGCGGTCGGCACGTTTGGCGATCAGGCGGGCGATAAACCAAATCGCCACTACCAGCGCAAATATGATGCTCAAAACACGAAAAGTCAGCGCGTTGCGGAAGGCTGCAATGGGGGAACGGTCCACCTGACGGCCTACCCAGAGTGCGCCGGCCTTCTCAGTCTGGAACAGCGGTAGCCACATGAACTGCTCACCGCTGCCCTCCCACAGAGCTGGCTTGCCCTGCTTGAATATCTCTGCCAGTCCAGGGTAGCGGGAAAAGGCATCGCCCTGAGGGGCATTGTTGCCGGCCTGCTCCAGAAAGACGCCGTTATCGTGCACCCAAAAGGTATTGCGGTAGTAGCGAGCCATGCCCCCCACATCGATGGTGATCATCACACCACCAAGATTGTTGCCCTCGCTCTGTTGGATCGGGCTGATCAAGCGCAAATTCATAAAACGCCTTGGATCCTGAGCCCCGGCGACGGGATCGAGGCTGATTTTGCTGATCAGCACCTGGCCCGCCTCTGCCGCCAGGCCGGTATGCAGAAAATCCTCCGGTGGGCGGCTTGGTCGCTGCACAGTCGGCTGCCAGCGCTGACTCAGTGGGTCACGGTCGAGCCAGAAACGCTCCAACTGATTTCTGTCATAGAAGACGATCTGCACGATGTCGAGTTGATCCTGCAGAATCTGGTTAATCCAATGGGTGTACTGGGCGCGGGCGATATCCATCGAACTGGAGGGCTGCTCGTTGCTTGATCCCAATAACGCTCCAGGTTCCGGTAGCTTGGCCAGCAGGCGCACCATCTCATCACGGCTTGCCAGATGTTGGTCCAGATCACGGAAGTCGGCACGTAGGTTCTGCAGATGCGCCTTGTGATAGAACAGCTCCATGCGCTCCAGCACCAACGGCAGATTGATCACCACGGCCAGCAATAGCGGCACCAGGGCGAACAGAAAGAAAAACAGCAGTATCTGAGTGCGTAATTTCACGTTATGTTCTGATTATGTTACGGCTCTATGCAGCTTGCTAGGGTATCATCTGCCGATGGACAGCTTCCCCATACTTTATCGCGATGAACACTATATCGCCATTCACAAACCGGCCGGTCTGTTGGTGCACCGCAGCTATATCTCCGAAGACAAGCGTTTTCTGCTGCAACTGTTGCGGAACCAGATTGGCCAGTGGGTCTACCCCATACACCGGCTCGACCGCCCAACCTCGGGGGTGATTATTTTTGGTCTGAGTTCGGATGCAGCCCGCCAGCTAGTGGCCGAATTTGAGCTGCGCCGGGTGGTGAAAAAGTATATCGCCGTGGTGCGCGGTTATGCCGACGAAGAGGGGGTAATCGACTACCCGCTGCTGGAAGAGGAGGGCAAGGAGCGCCAGGAGGCGGTGACTCACTACCGGCGGCTCGCCACCGTAGAGCTGCCGATCGCGGTGGGTCGCTATCCGCAGTCGCGCTACTCGCTGATAGAATTGGAACCCCAAACCGGGCGAATGCACCAGATCCGCAAACACATGAAGCACATTTTCCACCCGATTGTTGGTGATACCACCCACGGCGATGGTAAGCACAACCAGATGTTTCGAGACCACTTCAACAGCCACCGCTTATTGCTGATGGCTGCCGCGCTACAGTTTCGGCACCCATTCAGTGGCGAGTTGATGCAGATCGAGACTGCGCCAGATCCCGCGCTGCAGGCGCTGTTCGGCAAAATTGGCTGGGAAGAGTGGTGCGACTATCGAGCTTTTAGCCGTGAAGAGGCCGGTGTCGACTAGTGTCGACGCCGACCCCGTGATATTACAGCTCTTTTACCAACTCCAGCATGGCGTCGGCGTGCCCTTTGGGTTTTACGTCGTAAAGAGCGTGTTTGACGGTGCCTTCCTTATCGACGATGAAGGTGGAGCGTAGTATGCCCATGCGCTTTTCGCCGTGGGCCTCTTTCTCGCGCCAGACGCTGTAGGCCTCGCACATGGTGCCGTCGATATCGGCCAGCAGGCGAATAGTCAGGCCGTGCTTATCGCGGAAATCGCCGTGGCTCAGACAGTTGTCTCGGCTCACCCCGAGCACTTCGGTGTCGTACTCCAGAAACTCGTCCAATCGATCTGAGAACTCCAGCGCCTCGATGGTGCAACCCGGTGTATCGTCCTTGGGATAAAAGTAGATCACGAGATTTCTAGTCCCCTTGAAATCCCCCAGTTTTGTCACTTCAAAATCCGCATTGGGCAGTTCAAACTCCGGTGCTGCATCACCTGTTTTGAGCATCTATCTCCTCCGGGCCAGTATCTGTCGGTAGTTGATTGTGATTATCTTTTGGGTAGGAAATTTATTGCCCAAACGCCATGCCGTCAACAAAAAAATGCGGTTGACAGATGTGCTGTTTTTTGGGTTGCGACGGTGTTTATTTACTGTTTTTTTGTGGGGATAAAGTGGTGCCAGGCTGCAACACCCAGAGGAGTCGCAGCCTGTTCGCTGTTAGCTATTGTTTGGTTCGTAACCCAGATTAGGCGCCAGCCAGCGCTCAGCTTCATCGAGTAACATGCCCTTGCGTACGGCGTAATCTTCGACCTGGTCACGGTTCACCTTGCCGACACTGAAATAGCTAGCCTGAGGATGGCTGAAGTAGAGGCCACTGACAGCCGCCGTGGGTACCATCGCTTTGGCTTCGGTGAGCCAAATGCCGATGTTCTCCTTAACCTGCAGCAGCTCCCAGAGTAGATCCTTTTCAGTGTGATCAGGACAGGCTGGATAGCCCATTGCCGGTCGGATGCCTTGGTACTTTTCGGCGATCAGGGCGTCGTTATCGAGCTGTTCGTCGGCGGCATAGCCCCAATACTCGGTACGTACCTGTTGGTGCAGCTTTTCCGCCAGCGCTTCTGCCAGGCGATCCGCCAGGGCTTTAAGCATAATGGCGCTGTAATCGTCGTGATCGGCCTCGAACTCAACAATCTTGTCATCGATACCCAACCCGGCTGTACAGGCAAAACCGCCGATGTAATCTTTCCCTTCTGCGGCTATTAGATCAGCCAGGCAGTCGTTGGTCTTGCCGCTCGGCTGCTTACCCTGCTTGCGCAGAAAGTGGAAAGTAGTAAGTGCTTGCTCGCGGGCTTCATCCTGGTAAACAAGGACGTCATCACCCATGCGGTTGGCAGGGAAGATGCCGATGACGGCGCTTGCCCGCAGCCACTTCTCAGCAATCACTTGCTTCAACATCGCTTGGGCATCAGCAAATAGCTTGCGTGCCTCTTCGCCCTTCTCCTCGTCGTCCAGAATCTTCGGATAGCGCCCTTTCAGCTCCCACGCGTGGAAGAAAAAGGTCCAATCGATGTAGGGAACAATCGACTCCAGATCAATATCCTGCAGTACTTGAACGCCGGTTGTCTGAGGTGTGGCCGGTTGATAGCTGTCCCACTCAATCGCAATGGGATTGAGGCGTGCATTCTCAATTGCTACCAGATTCCGACTCTGTTGCTGGGCATTGCGGCGCTCGCGTGCGGCAGCGTATTCGGCGCGCAGTGTCTGCAGATACTGCTCGCGCTGATCGGTGGAGAGCAGGTTGCTGGCTACGCCTACGGCGCGTGAAGCGTCGGGCACATAAGCGGCCGGGCCTTTATACTCGGGTTCGATTTTAACGGCAGTGTGAATCAGCGACGTGGTGGCCCCGCCGATCAGCAACGGAATGTTCATCCCCTGGCGCTGCATCTCTTTGGCAATATGGACCATCTCGTCCAGTGATGGAGTGATCAGCCCAGAGAGACCGATAATGTCAGCTTCGATCTCCTTCGCCTTCTGCAAGATAGTTTCGGCGGGCACCATTACACCCAGATCGACCACCTCGTAGTTGTTGCACTGGAGCACCACGCCGACGATATTCTTACCGATGTCGTGGACATCGCCCTTCACCGTGGCGAGTAGAATCTTACCCTGGGACTTGACGTCACCCTCGCTCTTTTCGGCCTGGATAAACGGCTCCAGATAGGCCACCGCCTTTTTCATCACCCGGGCCGATTTCACCACCTGGGGCAGGAACATCTTGCCGGCGCCAAACAGGTCACCCACCACATTCATCCCGTCCATCAACGGCCCTTCGATTACATGCAAGGGGCGTTCGGCCGCCAAGCGGGCTGCCTCGGTATCGGCCTCGATATACTCGGTGATCCCTTTCACCAGGGCGTGTTCCAGCCGCTTGTTGACCGGCCAATCACGCCAGGCGAGATCCTCTTTCTTCTCACGGCTGCTGCCGTCACCCCGGTAGTCCTCGGCGATAGCGAGCAGCCGCTCGGTGGCGTCATCGCGGCGGTTGAGGATCACATCCTCGACCCGCTCGCGCAGCGCTTCCGGAAGATCATCATAGATCGCCAACTGACCGGCGTTGACAATCCCCATGCTCAGGCCCGCTGCAATGGCGTGGTAGAGGAATACGGCGTGAATCGCCTCGCGTACCGGGTTATTCCCCCGGAACGAGAAGGAGACATTGGAGATGCCACCCGAGATCAGCGCATGGGGGCACTTCTCGGTGATCTGACGGCACGCTTCGATGAAATCGACCCCGTAGTTGTTATGCTCATCAATGCCGGTGGCAACGGCAAACACATTGGGATCGAAGATGATATCTTCAGGCGGAAAGCCCACCTGCTCGGTGAGAACTTTGTAGGCGCGAACGCAGATCTCGACCTTTCTTTCAAGGGTATCAGCCTGGCCCGTCTCATCGAAAGCCATCACCACGGTGGCGGCGCCGTAGCGGCGAATCAGGCGCGCCTGCTCGATGAACTTCTCCTCGCCCTCTTTCAGAGAGATGGAGTTGACGATCCCCTTGCCTTGAATGCACTGCAGCCCGGCTTCCAGCACCTCCCATTTGGAGGAGTCGACCATGATTGGCACACGCGCAATCTCGGGCTCGGAGGCGACCAGGTTGAGAAAACGGACCATCGCCGCTTTGGAGTCGAGCATCGCCTCATCCATGTTGACGTCGATTACCTGAGCACCGTTTTCCACCTGCTGACGGCAGACATCCAGCGCCTCGTCATACTGCTCCTCCATGATCAGGCGTTTGAATTTGGCCGAGCCGGTCACATTGGCGCGCTCGCCCACATTCACAAACAGACTGTCGGCGCCTATGTTGAAAGGCTCCTGGCCGGAGAGATGGCAAGCCACCTCCTGCTCGGGCAGTTGGCGTGGCTGCTTGGTCTGCATGGCCGTGGCAATGGCGCGGATGTGATCGGGCGTGGTGCCGCAGCAGCCACCGACAATATTCAAGAATCCGCTATCGGCCCACTCGCTGATGTATTCCGCCATGTGGGCGGCATCCAGATCGTACTCGCCAAATTCGTTCGGGAGGCCTGCGTTGGGATGGGCGGAGACAGGGATGTCGGAGATACGTGCCATCTCTTCAATATACTGGCGCAGTTGGTCAGGACCCAGGGCGCAATTGAGGCCTATGGAGATCGGTTTGGCGTGGTGCAGGCTATTGTAGAAGGCCTCGGTGGTCTGACCAGATAGGGTGCG
>JAKSCN010000673.1 GCA_022360595.1 Chromatiales bacterium | reverse complement strand
AGCGTAGAGGCGATGACCCAGTTCTGTCTGCTGGGGTCGGGACTCGCAACACCACCCCTGTTTCTCATCGAAGAGGCGCTAGACCGTGGCGAGTTGGTAGAGGTACTCCCCGAATGGCGGGTGGACCCTATTCCAGTGTTTGCCGTCTGGCCCGCCAACGCCTCCAGCAACAACAATGTACGACACCTGCTGGATCACCTGGGCTCTGCTGACACTATCTAAATCAGTAGTGCTGTTTCTCGGCACTTTGCTGCCACTGAGCAAACACCTCCAACGCCTCTTCACGTTGAATCTGTTCACTCTGAAGTCGGCGCTGCTCTGACCGCTTGGTCAACTCCTCGCTGATGATGTGATCATCAAAACCAGCCTCGGCTGCATCCCGCTCACTGGCGGCGTAGTAGATGTGCTCAATATGCGCCCAATAGGCGGCGCTCAGACACATGGGACAGGGCTCGCAACTGGTATAGAGCTGACACCCATCGAGATGGAACTGACCCAGCCTCTGGGCGGCATCCCGGAGCGCCTCAACCTCCGCATGGGCAGTTGGATCACAGCGCTTCACCACACGGTTCCAACCCCGGCCAACCACCTCACCATCTTTCACCACTACTGCCCCAAAGGGGCCGCCCTCACCCAGCTCGACGCCGCGGCGCGCCAAGGCGATGGCTTCAGACATAAACGCTCTCTTCACTTGACTCATCCTCACAGCAGTCAATGATCACAGGCATCTCAATAATCGTTGTCATAATCATAGCTGAGGGTTGATTACCCTTTCTACCCCGAAAAATAGTCGTTGATGGGCCAACATTTTCTGTCATGATCAGCTTATAGACGGTTTGATATGAGAGATCACCATGCAAGGCAATAGACTCCGCGAGAGCACCAGCCCCTATCTACAACAACACGCGGACAATCCTGTCCACTGGCATCCATGGGACGAACAAGCCCTGGCGTTGGCTGCCAAACAGAACAAACCGATTCTGCTCTCCATCGGCTACTCCGCCTGCCACTGGTGCCATGTCATGGCCCATGAATCCTTCGAAGATGAAGAGACTGCAGCGTTGATGAACGATCTTTACATCAATATCAAGGTGGACCGGGAGGAGCGCCCGGATCTGGACAAGATCTACCAGTCCGCCCACCAGCTACTTTCCCAGCGCCCCGGCGGCTGGCCGCTGACGGTCTTTCTGACACCGGGTGATCAGGTGCCCTTTTTTGCCGGTACCTATTTCCCCAAAGCGCCGCGCTACGGCATGCCCTCTTTTAAAGAGATCCTGACCAGCATCGCCAACGCCTACCAAACCCAGAACGAGGAGATCAGTAAGCAGAACCAGTCGCTGTTACAGGCGCTCTCCGGGCTCAATCCGGAAGCGCAAGCACTCGATAGCCTCGACTCCATCCCGTTAGAGAATGCCCGCCAACAGCTTGCCCGCAGTTTCGATGAAACCCACGGTGGCTTTGGCCAAGCGCCCAAGTTTCCTCACCCGACCAGTCTAAACCGCATGTTGCGGCACTGGGCCGCAACGGCAGCACAGGGAGTGTCTGATCCACGCTCCCTCTACATCGTCGATTATAGCCTGACACGCATGGCGCTGGGTGGTTTCAATGATCAGCTTGGCGGCGGGTTCTGTCGCTACTCTGTCGATGATCAGTGGATGATCCCTCACTTCGAAAAGATGCTCTATGACAACGGCCCGTTGCTCACGCTCTATAGCGATATGTGGCTGGCCACCGGCAAGACTCTGTTTAAAGAGAGTGCCGAGCAGACCGCCGACTGGGTAATCCGGGAGATGCAGTCACCGGCAGGCGGCTACTACTCCACCCTGGATGCCGACAGCGAAGGGGAGGAGGGACGTTTCTATGTCTGGACGCCCGAACAAGTAAAAGCACTTCTGGACGAAGAGGAGTATCGCCACTTCGCGCTCTGCTACGGTCTGGACCGTGCCGCCAACTTTGAGGGCAAATGGCATCTGCACAACTTCTCCAGTGTCGCCAAACTGAATGACACCCTCGGCAGCACGGGCGGGCAGGCCCGGGAGCTGCTGCAGAGCGCCCGGGAAAAGTTATTTATTGAACGCGAAAAGCGTATCCATCCTGGTCGCGACGAAAAGATACTGACCAGTTGGAACGCACTGATGATCAAGGGCATGGTGAGGGCCGGTCGACTCCTGGCTCGTCCCGACTATATCGCCTCTGCGGAACAGGCCCTCAACTTTATTCGTGGACAACTCTGGAAAGATGGACGACTCCTCGCCACTCACCTTGACGGCACCTCTGCTCTGAATGCCTACCTGGATGACTACGCCTTCCTGATTGACGCTCTGCTGGAGCTGTTATCAGCGCGCTGGGACAGTGACGATTTTGACTTTGCCATCCGTCTGACAGAGACCCTGCTCGACCATTTTCAGGACAGCGAACAGGGCGGCTTCTTCTTCACGGCTGACGATCACGAGCAGCTCATCCACCGCCCCAAACCTCTCAGTGACGACTCGACTCCCGCGGGGAATGGAGTAGTAGCACTGGTGCTGGGGCGCCTCGGCCATCTGTGCGGTGAGATGCGTTATCTGGATGCAGCAGAGCGTACCTTGAAGGCCAGTTGGGCCCACCTCAGCCAGATCCCCAATGCCCACTGCAGTCTCTTGGAAGCATTGGAGGAGCAGCTCAATCCCACTGAGACCATTATTATTCGAGGCACAGCCGATGAACTGACACGCTGGCACCAGCGGGCCATTGAGCACTACGCCCCAAGGCGTCTGGTACTGGCGATACCGGATGATGCGGAAGGACTCACAGGCCTGCTGGCCGAGCGGAAATCACTGGATGGGACTTGCGCCTATATCTGCAGCGGCACTCAGTGTGAAGCGCCTCTTGAGGAGTTTGAGCAGTTCAGCGAGCGGCTATCTGAAACAGAAGCCCCTGCCCCTCAGGCAGGCGATCAGAGTTTCTCCGGTAGCGCCGGCTCCTTCAAGCGCCACCGTGAGTGAACACTGTATATTGGAAACATCATTCGTTGACATTGACCATCCAGGACACCCCAAAGCGGTCGAGCAACATGCCAAACCCGGGTGACCAGAAGGTCTTGCTAAACGGCATCTGTACTTGGCCGCCATCGGCCAGGGCGTTAAACAGCTTTCCACCTTCGTCCAGATCATCCACTCCGATAGCCAGGGAGACACCGGCGAAATTGAGCTTACCATCGCAGTCACCATCCGACATCATCACCATGGAGTCACCCACGGTTATACAGGCGTGCATAATCTTCTCATCGGCGCCCGGTGGAGTTATTTCGCTATCGGGGCCATCTTTGTAACGCATCAACTCTGTCACTTCCGCATCAACAGCGCGACGATAAAACTCTATCGCCTCTTCACAACGACCATTAAAAAAGAGGTAGGGAATAATATTCACGGCGATCTCCTTGTCGAAAAGTTATGCATTGCTTAACTATGGTCCTCCAACTGCTGGCTGACAAGTTCACCCAGTGTTTTAATTGCCATCTCCCGTTCCGGTGTCCAGGCATCCGCATAGCATAGGCGAATACTGCGCTGGTATTTATTCGCAGCCGATGAGTAGAGTTCGCCTGGAGAGATCAAAATTCCCTCCTGGCGAGCCTCCAGATAGAGCTTTAGGGCATTGGTGCCTGGCGGTAGCTGTATCCAACTGACAAAGCCACCCTGGGGCTGGGTGAAGCGGGTCTCACTGGGGAAGTGCTCCAGCAGCAGCTCAGTCAAACGGTCGCGGCGCTGCCGGTAGGACTCCCGGGCGTGGCGCAGATGGCGCTCATAGCCACCGTGGGCCAACATCTCGCCGATGGCGAGCTGGGGCAGCCGAGCGATAGAGATGCTATTTAAAAACTTCTGGTATTCAATCTGCTCCTGATAACGCCCCGGAATCACCCACCCTACCCCTAACTGTGGATCAAGGGTCTTGGAAACCGATGAACAGAGCAGTACCTGGCCCTTGTGATCATAGGCCTTGACCGCCTTCGGGCGAGTGCCTTCATAACCCAGCTCACCGTAGATATCGTCCTCAATCATCGGAATATCGTAGTGGTATATCAGGTCGATCAGCTCGCGCTTCTGATCATCCGGCATCAGCGAACCGAGGGGATTGCTGTAACAGGGGATGGTCAAAATAGCCTTGATCGGCCACTGCTCCAGGGCCAGTTTCAGGGCCCCGACATTCATCCCGGCATGCGGGTCTGAGGGTACCTCAATCGCCTTCAACCCCATCGCTTCGATCAACTGCAGCAAGCCGTAATAGGTGGGTGTCTCAACTGCGACAATATCACCCGCTTTGGTCAGCGCACGCAGACAGAGCCCCAGTGCACTCTGGCAACTGGAGGTGGTGACAATCTCATCCGGTGAGACCAGAATGCCGGCATCCATCGCCCGGCGTGCCAACTGGCGTCGCAGCGGCTGATTGCCCTTGGGCGAGTCGTAACCGATACCCAGAAACGTCTCGTTACGCACCACTTTGGCAAAGCTGCGCTTGAGTTGATGTACAACAGGAAAATCCCGCCCCGGTACAGCCACCGAAAAAGCGATGAACTGCTGAGAACTACCATCGCGCATCACCTCCATCACTCGCTGAGGCGTGGTGACCTTCTGAGGGTGAGAGGTGCTTTGATTAATCGACGGTGCCTTCGGTGTCTTATTCAGCACCCGCCGCACAAAGTAGCCCGACTTGGGGCGTACCTCTACAAAGCCGCGGTCCTCCAGCACCCCGTAGGCAGCCAACACCGTTGAGACACTGATCTTCTGCTGTTTGGCCAAGGCACGTACCGAGGGTAGCTTCTCTCCTGGCTTAAAGCTGTCATTGCGTATCTGATCAATAATCGCGCTGGCAAGCTGATGGTAGAGGCTCATTTCAGTCATGGTTTTCGGTCCTCTTAATGATCACACCAGTACAGTTGCACAAAAAACAAGATAACAACCAGTACAGATCAATCAAAAAATAGCCATAACAGCCATAAAGCTACAAATCTGTTATGCAACAAAAACAATAGCTCTGAATCTGTTACGGTTCAAGCCAGCACAGTACACTTTCTCCTAACATTAAGGAGAAGACCATGCATACAGAGACGCAGCACAACCTAGCACTGAAACTGGAAGCTCAGCTCTACCAACTGCTGGGCATGATCGACAATAGATTGCGGGAGAGGGCGGAGCAGCTCATCGGCCAGCTAAAGCGTTATTACGAGCTGTCCAAACAGCGCAATGCCCTGCGTGAGCTGAGTGACGAGCAGTTGGAGGATATCGGCATCTCCCGCGCCGATGCGCTGCGGGAAGCGGCCAAGCCGTTTTGGAAAGAGTAAGAATCTGCTAGCGCTGCCAGCGCTGCTCAGCTTCATCGTCTGAGTGGCGGGCATCCACCCAGCGTTCACCCTCCGGGGTTTTCTCTTTCTTCCAGAAGGGCGCGCGGGTTTTCAGGTAATCAATGACAAACTCGCAGGCCCGGAAAGCTTCGCCGCGATGAGCACTGGCTACTGCAACCAGCACAATCGGATCCATCGGGTTGAGTTCACCAACCCGATGGATCACTCGAATACCGAGCAGATCCCAGCGCTGGTCCGCCTCTTCCACAATCTCCGCCAGGGCTTTTTCAGTCATACCCGGATAGTGCTCCAGGGTCATACTGCTGACCTGATCGCCCTCATTCATATCACGCATCAAGCCGGCGAAAGTGACGACAGCCCCAATACCTGGGTTGTCGGCACGCAAGGCATTCTGTTCTGCGGCGATATCGAAGGGTTCTTTTTGGACGGCGATATAGTTCATATGGGGTTGGTGGCTGTTAGGCTATTGTAATTACTTATATTGAGCGTAGCAGTTTACAGCATCCATGCAGCGCTGATCCGGCCCGGCCTTCCCTGGCCGGGCGTTCGCCGAACTGCGTTTGTCCACTGGACAAACGGTTTCGGCTCACCCCCCAGTCACAGGAGGGAAAAAAGCGACTTCATCACCTTCACTGACAGCCGCATCAATCTCGGTCATCTCTTGATTAACCGCCATCATGATCAGTTGATCTTCAGCAAAAGTATCTGCCCAGACTCCACCTCGACTGCGTAGCATCGTTAGTACATCAGCCAGTGTGCTGCCAGCGGCAATATCAAGCTGTTCCGATTCAGTATCCAACTGCTCTCGCAGTCTGGCGAAGTAGAGGACGTTGATCATTTCAGCAACTCATTGAAGGGGAGGAACTGTACCAGATCACCCTGTGACAAGGTCTGGTTCTCGGGCAGAATAGCCAAGCCGTTGGCCCACACCAGCGAGCTAAGCACCCCGGAAGAGCGACTCCGGTAAAGGCTAATCTTCGCTTCTCCTTGGTCATCCAACGCCAGTTGCGCACGGGCAAATTCACGGCGCTTATCCGGCTTTGGCCAGTTAAAATCTGCCTTGGCACGAATCGGTGTAGGCGTCAGTCCGGCATCATTCACCCCTTGTGATTTCAACACAAACGGGCGGGCAAACAGGCAGTAGGTGACAAACAGAGAGACTGGGTTCCCGGGCGTGCCCACAAATGGCGTGTCATCAATGAAACCAAACGCCAGAGGCTTACCGGGGCGAATAGCGATTTTCCAAAGATTAAGCGTGCCCAACTTCTCAACCGCCGGCTTGAGGTGATCCTCTTCACCGACGGAGACACCACCAGAGGTCATCACCAGATCGGCCTGTTTAGCCGCATTGGCCAGTGCTTCGCAGGTGGCATCGAAGGTGTCTTCAACAATCCCCAGGGTGGTCACTTCGCAACCCAAGCCTTCCAGCAACCCTTTCAGAGTGAACTCATTGGAGTTGTAGATCTGGCCCGGTCCGAGCGGCTGTCCGGGATTGATCAGCTCATCACCGGAAGAGAAGAGCGCCACTTTGAGGCGACGGTAGACCTCTACCTCGCCAACCCCTACCGCAGCAGCTAACCCCAAGTGTTGAGGGCCGACACGTGTACCTGGGGGAATCACCTCTACACCTTGCTCGGTATCTTCACCGGCACGGCGGATATTAGCGCTAGCCTGAGGTGGCTCTTTGACAACGACATGATCACCATCCTGTTCACACACCTCCTGAATCACCACGGCATCGGCGTTGGCCGGTACTGGCGCTCCGGTAAAGATGCGTGCGGCAGTGCCTGGCTCCAAAGGCTCAGGCGCAGAACCGGCAGGTATGCGTTGAGAGATTGGCAACCGGCTGTTTTCGCCCTGCAGATCGGCGGTGTTCACCGCATAGCCATCCATCGCACTGTTATCCCAGGGTGGCACGGTAACCTGGCTGATCACCCCGTTGGCCAGCACGCGTCCCAGTGCTTCAGCTAGCGGGACGGTCTCGGTCCCATCCACGGCTTTAGCGTGGGAGAGAATCAGTTCAAGGGCCTCTTCCAGCGGCTTCAGGCTGGGGCCCGCATGGGCTGAACAGTCGCAATCACTCATAATTAACACTCTTTAGGCTAAGGCCTGCTGACAGTTAGGCGCGAAACATCTGGGCAAAGTTACAGGGACGAGTACGGTGATCCAACTGCTGATTGAGGATCTTGCCCCAGCCGGTACGGCAGGCGCCGGAAGAGCCCGGCAGACAGAAGATCAGCGTCTGATTGGTCAAACCGGCAATGGCGCGAGACTGAATGGCCGAGGCACCTATCTCCTCCAGAGAGATATGGCGAAACAGCTCACCAAAGCCTTCGATAGGCTTCTCCAACAGTGGCTGAACCGCCTCCGGCGTGCTGTCGCGCCCGGCGATGCCGGTACCACCCGTGCTGATGATGACATGCACATCGGAATCGGCAATCCAGCGTGAGAAGATCGCCCGCATCTGGTAGACATCATCTTTGACAATGGCCTTCTCGACCACATTGTGACCCGCTTCCTCGGCACCCTCTTTGAGGATTTTGCCCGACTTGTCGGTCTCTTCATTGCGGGTATCGGATACGGTCAGCACCGCAATATTCAAAGGGACAAAGCCCGCTTCATCAAAGTGTCCGGTCATAATCTCGTCTCTCACTGTTTGGTTGGGTCAGGTTACCGCCAAGCAATAGCTCGGCAGCCCCCCCTCGCCCTACCGGTTTCCGAAGTGTACATGAATGTGTTGAGCAACTTTATGATGTTGATCAACCGGGCCAGATGCCCGGTAGAGGCACAAGCACCAGAAACCAGACGGTAGCAGCTATAACAATAGATAAAAAGACTGCTGCCGAGCCGATATCTTTGGCGCGGCCAGACAGTTCATGCAGCTCACCACCGAAACGGTCGATGGCCGCCTCAATGGCTGAATTAAGAAGTTCAGTGAGGGGCACCAGCAGCAGACTGGCCACCAGTAGAGCACGCTCAACACCCGTATCACCGAGCCAGAGCCCAAGGGGAATCATGACGATCAGCGCAAAGACCTCTTGGCGAAATGCCTCCTCATGATGGAAGCAGGCCCGAAAGCCTGCTACCGAATAGAAAAAGGCGTTAACCAGGCGCTTCAGCCCCTTGGCGTTTTGGTTAGCCATCTACGATTGAACCTACTCGGTGAATTAATGGGTATCAGGCGTCCACTTCAGATCCAGTTCGCGCGCCGCCTTGACATCGTCCAGACGTCT
>JAKSCN010000557.1 GCA_022360595.1 Chromatiales bacterium | reverse complement strand
TTTGCCTGTGGTGATGTAACGACAGTGCCCTATAAGCAGATCATTATTGCCATGGGTGAAGGCGCCAAGGCATCATTGGCTGCTTTTGATTATCTGCTGCTCAATGCAGATCCTGAGCAGGAAGCGGCGTAGATAGTGATAGAAAAAAGAAGGGTTGCAAAAGCAGCCCTTCTTTTTGTGGAGAGTTAATCAACGTACTTAGACAGAAAATCGAGCACGGCCTTTTTGTATTGATCACGATTGTAATTATACAAGTCAGTGTGGGACGCCCCATCTATTTGAACAAATTCTTTTGGATGCGGTGCATTGTTATACAGCGACTTTGCTTCTTCTATTGTTGTATGCTCGTCTTCAGTTCCATTCATGATAAGGATAGGTGAGTTAACGTTTTTTATAGCTGCAACTGGTTGCAACGAATTGAGAGTTATACCAAGTCTTAGAGGAATTTGTTGGTACAAGAGAGGAGCCAGTATTTGGCCGAGAGTTCCCAGGCGAATTTTTAGTCTATTTTGAACGGCATTTTCAATACTAGGGTAAACAGCTTCTAGAATGTATCCATCGACTTCTATAGGCTTATTACCGAGCAAACTTGCTGCACCGCCTAGGGAACTTCCTAGAGATACTACTTTTGAGCAGCCTTTATGAGTGTATAAAAACCTAACAGCGGAGTGAGCACTTTCTGATTCTTGGTATCCATAAGTTATCCTTTCGCCTGGGGTTTCTCCATGTGCTTGAAGATCAACGGCAAATGAAGAGTAGCCCTCTTCTTGCAAAAATATGGCTCTCCCTACCATTTCTTTACGGTTGGACCTTATGCCATGCATAAGCAATATACATGCCTTGTGTGCTTGAGTTGGGTAGTACCAGCCATGCACATTCTCAAATACTACGGCTTCCGCTCCATGTTCAACGGAAGGAGAGCCAATTTGGGCATAAGCTGGCGATGACAAGTGATCTCCAACATTCCAAACCATTAAGCCGGATACTAGGGTTATGCCTGCCAGATAGATAATATTTTAATCATCTGTGAGGCGGCTTCTTAAGCCCAAGATCAATAAGGTAGATGGCATTAGTACTTCCATGAGGGCGCCTTGAATTTGATAGATTAGTGCTTTCCTAAATTAGCTCGAACTTGTAGTTGAAAGCCATGTGTACAATGAGCTGCTGATAAAAAATGCAAAAGGAATAAGGGTGTAAACTAAAAAATAGGATGTGGATTTAGCTTTTAATCCTTTAGCACCATTGATGACTGACAATAGAACGGCTACCAATGCTGCAATACCAACAGCTAAATGAGAGCGATATTCAGGATTTGTGCCTATGACTAGAAATGGAGGTGCAATTGCTGCTCCAATCCAAGCAAACGCAACGCCTTTTGCTCCAATAAATGTTGTATATATATCCTTGCTCATCAATGCGATAACTTACCCAAATTCAATGCTTAACAAGTATCAACTCAAGCTTCCCACTACCTCTTGATATTGCAACTTGGGAGTAAAGCCCAAAACAGAAACCCTACATGACGGAGCTTAAGAACTCCAGTGCAGAGAAAATCGAACTGGGAAGTTTGGTGTGGGCTGTCTCCTTACATTATCTATGTCAGCCACCCCCTTAGCGCTCAGTATGCTTGGATACCCAAATCGCCAGCGAAGCTCGATTTTCTATATTCAGAGATCTAAGAATGCGACTTACTTGGTTTTTAACTGTCTGCAGCGCCCGTGCCAGCTCTCCACCTTTAGTGACGGCTCCATGCTGGGGCATCGGATCGAGGTGTGCTCGGTTGAGGGTAAGGGGTCGATGTTTCGGCTGCTGGTGCCTAGGCACAGCCCATTAGCATCAGATGCTCAAACGGCTGGTGTAACGGCTACCAATCCGGCGGAGAGCTTTGGTGGGTTGCATGTGTTGGTGGTTGATGATGAGCCGGACAATCTGAGCGCCAGTGAGGCGCTGCTCTCCAGTTGGGGATGCCGGGTAAGCACTGCAAGTGGCTTGGTGGACATCGACGCACTGCAGGATCGCCCGGATTTGATCCTGGCCGATTTTCATCTAAAGGGCGCTGTTGCAGCGCTATCACCGGTGTTAACCCAAGGGCTTCAGTATTTTGATGAGCGTTGCCAGATCGGGCATCTCGGC
>JAKSCN010000089.1 GCA_022360595.1 Chromatiales bacterium | reverse complement strand
TGTCCTTTTAATCGTTAACGGCTTGGGAAGAATAAGCTTGAGGTTTAACCTTATAACCCCTTAGGGCCTGTTAACATTAATTTGATCGTCACTGTTGAGCCAAAAAAGCACCAATCAAAGCACGAGGAGCGTGGTTTGGTTGCTCCAAATAAGCACTGAGTAACGCGGAGTAGTGCTTTTTTAGGCTCACCCCCCCTTTTACTAATACTACGAGGGGCCATCGGCAGTGATGATCAAATTAGTGTTAACAGGCCCTAGCCGGTATTGTATTTTCGATAAGGTGAGGGCATCCCTTCGGGCTGAATATGAAAGCGTTTATAGCTCCAGATATACTGCTCGGGGCAGTCACGGATACAGGTTTCAAGTATTTCATTCATGGCGGTTGCGGCTACTACCGGGTCGGCATCCAGTAGCTGTTTCGACCCTTCCCGCCAGTGAACCTTAAAATGGCCGGGCTTTGACAGCCGCTCAGTGTAACTGAAGATCACTTTGGCATTGGTCTTTCGGGCTATCCGGTTGATCAGCACCATGGAGAGCGCGGGCCTACCAAAAAATGGTGCAAAAACAGCCCCTTGCTCTCCTGCCGCCTTTGGCTGCTGATCACACAAAATACCCAACGCTCCCCCCGATTTCAGTGCTTTCAACAGCTCCTTCACCCCCTTGGGTGTGGCAGGAACCATATTTGCACCAGTGCGGCTGCGTCCCTCACGGGCCAACTCAGCCAACTCAGGCATTTTAGGGGGGCGATAGATGGCTGTCATATTGGTCAAGGTAGCCATATATTGCACGGTCAGCTCCCAGTTACCCATGTGAGGTCCAGCAATGATCAGCCCGCGATCCTCAGCCAGAGCGGCTTGCAGGACCTCATAGCCTTCCCCGATTTCAATATAATCGAGCCACTCTTCCGGCTGCCGCACCCAGAACAGCGGCATCTCAAACAGTGTTTTGCCGCCCTCAATAAGGCTCTGTTTGAGCAGCGCCCTCTTCTGCTTTTCATCCCACTCGGGGAAGCAAATATCGATAGTGATGCGTGCATTGCACCGTTCACGATTCGGGAAGAGATAGAACAGCCACCCCAGCCCCCCGCCAAATCGCTGCAACACCGGCATGGGAAGGCGCCCGAACAGACGAATAAAATAAAATACAATCTTGGCACGCATAAAATATATTTATAGAATAAACCAACCAGCCGTCATTATACCGGCGCTCCGCCACCAGCCGCTATTGAATTAACCGGTTGAACTACTGGTCTAGACTGAAGAGGGACAGATGTCCGTTTTTCAGCCAAGCCGTAAAAACAAATCACGAGGAGTACAGCAATGAACGATCCTAAAGGTTTATCACCGCAACAAGCCTGGGACATGGTCTGCGATGATCCACGCGCCATTTTGGTGGATATCCGCTCCAGCATGGAATATCTGTTTGTCGGCCATCCTAAAGGAGCAGTTCACGTACCTTGGATTGATGAACCTGATTGGACAGAGAACCCTCACTTCGTCACCGATATCCGTAAGCTGATGTTGGGTGGCGCAGTCTGCACCATTGATGAAGGTTGTGCTCCTGTCATTCTCATTTGCCGTTCTGGTAAACGCTCCCTCGAAGCCGGTAAAACGTTACTGGAAGCTGGATTTACCCGGGTATTTCATGTCGACGAAGGATTTGAAGGTGAACTGGATGATCAGCACCATCGCAGTACCATTAACGGTTGGCGCTATCACAATCTCCCCTGGGAGCAGTGTTAACCCGCCCTTAGGAATCTACCGATTAATTGATGAATTCTTCAGTGACTCATGCCACAGACCGGCTACGCAGTGCCGGTCTGCCCCCTTCAATAGCTTCCCCTACCGACCCGCTTTCGTTAGACTCCCACCTAAAGCCTGTTAACACTAATTTGACTATCACCGCAAGACTCAACAGCGGCAATCAAATTAGTGTTAACAGGCCCTAGCAATAGGCCAAATTGTTGAGCACATCTAGCAGTATCCAACAGATAAAATGACACAACAATAATCGCTATTTGAATCACACCAATTTCATAAATCCAGTCAACCTGATTCAGGAGTTAATAGTGGAAAAGAAGAAGATCGTACACTTGGGCGGTGCCGTATTGGTCACATTAGCCATGAGCGGATGTGTCTCCAACGAAACCAAAGTTGGCGGTGGCGGTTCTGTAGTTTCCGGTTCCGGTGGTAATGCCGGCGCCCAAGGCAGTGCTCCTGAATTGATAAAGTGCGCACGCCCTGTTGGTACCGCTGCTCTGGTTGAACCCGATCATCCCACTTATGCCCAGTATGGTTTGAGCAGTCCGGTTCCACTGATTCGCCTGATGATGGCTCAAAGTGGTTGCTTCCAAGTAGTGGATCGTGGCGCCGCCTCTAAAGCGCTACAGAGAGAACGCGCCCTCGCCTCTTCCGGCGAGCTGCGTAAAAACAGCTCCATGGGTGGCGGCCAGATGGTGGCGGCCGACTACGTGATCACCCCCAACATCATCTATCAGGATGCTGACGCCGGTGGTGGCTTCGGTGGTCTGGGCGCCTTTCTGCCCGGTATTGCCGGCGCTGTAGCCGGTGGTGTCAAGACAACCAACCTGGAGTCCCAGGTTACTCTGTTCGTCACTAATGTCCGCTCTGGCGTACAAGAGGCTGTTGCTGAAGGCAGCGCCAGCAAGAAAGATATCGGCTTCGGTGGTTTAGGCTGGATCGGTGGTGTTGCCGGCGTTGGTGGCTCGTACGAAGATACCGATATCGGCAAAATCACAGCGGCCGCTTTCATGGATGCCCACAACAACCTGGTTACCCAGCTCGGCGCAACCACTGCTGCAGCCCAGACCAAAGATGGTGGTGGTTACATGACCTCAGCAAACGTCAATTTCCGCTCTGGTCCATCAACCAAATCACCGATTATTCGTGCGCTACCCGCCGAGACCCCTGTTATGCCAACAGGCCAGAAGAAGGGCAATTGGTGGGAAGTTGAAGCCATGGGCCGCACAGGCTGGGTTCACTCCAACTACATCACCCGCTAAACAGGCATAAATGCGATAACGCTATTGAGAAGGCTCACGACAGGTGGGCCTTCTTTTTTACAGCTCCTGTTTTTCAAGTAATGACTGTTCTATTTCATCTAATTCAACGCGTTCAATTTTTTGAAAGCGGTCGCTGATCTTACGCGCTGAGATACTCACTTCATCCACATCTTTCTGAGCCAGATTGATATGCTTGGCCAGCCGATCCATGCGCTCTTGAAAACGGCCGAAGTCTTTCGAGAGGAAACCCAAATGCCGCTGAATCACATGTACCTGTTCACGGGTCGCTGCATCTTTCAGCACTGCCCGGGCTGTCGTCAAAATAGCCATCATAGTGGTTGGTGAGACCAGCCAGACACGCTGTTCGTAGGCTTCATCAACCAGTTCCGGATAGTGGCTGTGGATCTCAGCAAACACCGATTCAGAGGGAAGAAACATCACCGCCCCATCAGCGGTCTCTCCCGGTAAGATATATTTGCCGGCGATATCCTGAATATGTTTTCGGATATCCTGCTTGAACTGAGCTGCAACCGCCAGGCGTTCTGGCGATGAGAGTGACATATCCAGCAATCGCCGATAACTCTCCAGTGGAAACTTGGCATCGACCGCAACATGCCCGGTAGGCTCGGGCAACATCAAGAGACAGTCGACACGCGTACCGTTGGAGAGATTATGTTGTAGGGAGAAGCTCTGCTCCGGCAGTAGATTGCGCACCAATCCATTGAGCTGCACCTCACCAAAAGCCCCACGGGAACGTTTATCGGAGAGCACCTCCTGCAGGCTCACCACATTGCTGGAGAGTTCGGTGATACGCTTCTGGGCCTCATCGATACGCGACAGATGCTCCAATACCCGGGTAAAGGTTTCGGTGGTTTTCTCAAATCCCTCACTAAGACGCTTCTCCACTTGGCCGCTGATCTGTTGCAGACGTTGATCGGTGGACTCGGTCAAACCGTCCAGCCGTTTGCCAACCTCTTCACCGTGACGCGCCAACCCCTCGGTGAGCTGTTTACCCAGCAGATCCATACCTTGGGTAAAGCCCTCTTGCTGAGCCAAACGCCCCTCCCCCAGTGATTGGTTAAGGCTGTTCTGTAAGCGATCAAACCGTTCGATCAGCTCACTCCTTAGCTCGCCGGCATCTGCGGTGATCTGTTTATCCATCTCACCAAACCGGCGTTCCAGAGCCTGATAAAGCCTTGTGATTTGCAGAATGATTCGACGTTGAAGCTGGTGAGACTGCTCTTTTTGATTATCACGCTCATTACCCAGCTCGTGGAGTAGTAGCCGTTCCAACTCACGGAGCTGCTGCTCCAAGCGCTCTGC
>JAKSCN010000616.1 GCA_022360595.1 Chromatiales bacterium | reverse complement strand
AGTACCCCCCAGATGATGGTGAAGATCATCACCGACAGCTTGGCGGTCTCCATCAGTGAGCTTTTCAGTTGCTTCCAGCGCATGCCGCGGTAGAGGGCCATGCAGAGAATCACAAAGGCACCGAGTGAGCCCGCTTCGGTCGGTGTGCCGACCCCACCGTAGATACAGATCACGATGATGGCGATGACAAAAAAGATCGGCAGTGCGCCGGGCAGGGATTCAAACCGCTGCTTCCAGGTGAAGCCAGTGATCGGTGGGCCGAAATCCTTCCGAGTTTTGGCCAGCAGGATGACCAGGCTGCCGTAGATCAGGGCGGAGACCGCACCGGGCAGGAAGCCGGCCATCAGCAGTGCGCCGACATCCTGTTCGACAATAATGGCGTAGATGACCAGAATGGCCGACGGAGGGATCAGGGAGGCGAGTGTCCCACCCGCCGCCACCACACCGGAGGCGAAGCGTTTGTCGTAGCCGAGCTTGAGCATCTCCGGCACGGCGATCCGGGCAAATACTGCCGAGGTGGCTACCGATGCGCCGGATACGGCGGCAAAACCGGCGGTGGAGAAGACGGTCGCCACCCCCATGCCGCCCGGTAGCCAGCCGAGCCAGCGCTTGGCCGCTTCAAACAGGGAGCGGGTCAAGCCGGCGTGGTAGGCAAGAAAACCGATCAGGATAAAAGTGGGGATCAACGACAGAGCCAGGGTTGATACCTTGGAGTGAGGAATGGTGCCGGCCATTTTCACTGCCACCATAAAGCCCTTTTCAAAGCCGAGTTTGGCGGAGAAGATCCACAGCAGCCCGATAAATCCGGCCAGCGCGGCGGCGAAGGCGACCCGAACACCCATCACCACGAAGACCAGCATGGCGCCGGTGACCCAAAGCCCGATAGTGATCGAGTCCATGCTGCCCATTGCTTCAAACAGTCCCATTACCGCTCTCCCCCGTTTTGGCCCTGGCCATTGCCGTTGGCGCCCATGACCGATTCTGCCTCTTTGGCGGCGACATCGGCTGCACTCTCAATCAGCGGTACGGCAACCGGTGTGTCGCCTCCTTCGGCAAGGGCGCGCAGATAACCCCAGATATGCAGTAGCAGCCGCAGCGCCAGGACCGTCAGGGCAAAGGGCACCACCAGCTTGGCGGGCCAGGTGGGGAGATTGATGTCGAGGGAGGAGTCACCGATGCTGTAGGCCCGCCAAAAGTGGAGATAGGAGCCGTAAATTAGCACCAGTGTCACCAAAAACATCAGAATGGTGGAGATCAGCTCCCCCAGCCAGAGGGTGCGGCCGTGGAGGTGGCCGATCAGAATATCCATGCGTATGTGTCCGCCCATGCGCATGGTGTAGCCGATGCCGAGAAAGGCGATAAAGGCCATCGCCTGTTCCACCCAGTCAACATAACCGTCTATCGGCAGAGAGAAGATCCAGCGCCCCAACACATTGGTGGTGGCGAGAAAAACCAGCAGGAAGATGACGATGCCACCCAGCAGATTGAGAAAGGACTCCAATTTAAAAAACAGCCTGTCGGTGCGGCTGAGTCGGGAGCTGTCTTCAAGGACGGTTGCGGAATTCGACATGGCTGATCTCGCTTAAATCTGATCAGTGGAGGGGAGGCGTCACCCGGCCATGTGCACCGGGTGACGTTGCCAGGGCCTGTTAACAGGCCCTGGTCACTCAATTACTGATTGAACAGCTTTTCAGTAAAGGCGAATAGCTCTTTGGCGTCAAAGTCCTTGCTGTATTTCTTGATCCACTCCTCGCGAACAGAGTCGGCCAGCTTGTTCAGTTCGGCAGTCTGCTCGGGGGTGAAAGTGACCATGGTCAACCCCTGGTCTTTGATCGCCTGCTGATACTTACCGGTGGTGTTGTTGTCGTAGTTGGCGACGTAGTAGGCCATCGCCTCGTCAATCGAGCCCAGAAGCGCCTCTTTGTGAGCCGGTTTCAGGGCGTTGAGCGCGTCTGTGTTGACCACTACCGGGCAGTTGGCTGAGCCCAGGTTGAGGTTGGTGGTGGTCCAGCTACCCACTTTGTAAGATTTGGTGGCCAAATGTGCGTGAGGGGCGAAGGAGGCTGCATCGATCACGCCGGAGTCCATCGACTGGCGCACTTCCGAGAAAGGCACACCGGTTTTGACCGCACCCAGCTTGCCCAGAACACCCATGATGCCGCCAGGGCCGCGCACACGCAGGCCTTTGAAGTCAGAGAGTTGCTTGATCGCGTCGCCTTTACTGACGATGTTGTACTGCGGCAGCGGGGTGGGCATCAACAGGGTGGCGTTCCAGCGCGCCAGATCCTTCACTACCGTGGGGTGCTTGAAGACCTCGGTGTAGATCTCATTAATGCGGCTCAGGGAGAGGTCGCGTGAGAAAGGTAGCTCAGTGACCGTGATCGTGGGGTTCTTGGCGGTATGATAGAAGGAGCAGAACTGAGCCATTTCAAAGGCGCCGATGGCGATGCCGTCGAGGTTTTCCCGCGACTTGGAGAGGCCGCCGTAGGAGATTTTCAGCTTGAAGTCGCCGTTGGTCTTCTGTTCGACCAGCTCAGCCAGCTTCTCCACATTCTCGGTGAAAGCGCGGCGCTTACCCCAGAGGGATACATTCCACTCGGTGGCGGCGGCCACTTCACCCGCGCCAAAGCCGGTGACAATCAGGGATGCCAGTGTCAGTTTGGTTAGCTTTTTCATCGAATCTCTCCTCCGAGCTTCTGTGCAATAGATGTGGTTTAGTGATTAGGCCAAAAAGTCAGCAATCTTTACGCCAAGGTAGACGATATCCCTGGTTATCTATTTTCAGAGAAGTCATGGGTGGTGCGTGGGTCGTTGGCGTCTGTTCATTGTCGTTAAAGAATAGGCAATATTTGGCCTGTTTGTGTGGCCAGTATTGGCGCAATAGGCTAAATTTGGCCTATTGCTCCCCTGTGCAGGGGTATGATGGGGTGGCCTGCTATTTGCTCTTAATTATTCTGTTCCCTGAAAAGGCTATTCACCGTTATCTTTTCGCGACTTCATGCAGACTGATTGGTTTAAACGCGTATTTGTCGGCCCCGGGCCGTTGATTCTGCTCAGCGCCGCTGTGGTTGGCGTGGCGCTGGCTGTGACTCTGGTGCACCTGGCGGAACGGCAGCTCTTGTGGGAGCTGGATCGTCTGGGCAATGAGCGGCTGGACCTCTATGCCTCCACGGTGCAGGCGGCTCACAAGCGTTTTGATTATCTGCCATTTATTGTCTCGGGCGATTATCAGGTCAAAGGATTGTTGCGTGGCGAGAACTATCGGTCGCAGGTGAATCGCAAATTGCAGAGCTGGCAGCAGGAGGCCAATGCGGCGGAACTCTATCTGATGGATCGCCAAGGGGTAGTGCTTGCCTCCAGCAACTGGCGCCAGCCAGACAGCTTCGTGGGCAATGACTATCACTTCCGACCCTATTTTCGAGATGCCCTGGCAGGTGGTCAGGGGCGCTTTTTTGCGGTGGGGGTCACTACCGGTCGACCGGGGCTGTTTTTGTCGCGTCCGGTGCGTGACGGTGATCAGGTGATCGGTGTCGCTGTGGTCAAGATCGATATGACCCAACTTGAGGCCGACTGGGCCGCCGGTGGCGAGGATGTCTGGGTGACCGATGCCGACGGGGTGATCTTTTTGGCCAGCAATCCGCAGTGGCGCTATACAAGCCTGGAGCCGTTGCCGCGTGATACGCTGGCGCGGCTGGATGCCGAGCGCAAATACAGCACCAACCCTATCACCGCACTGATGATTGCAGCGAGGAGTACCTCCCCCCAAGGCAAGCAGATTATTCAGTTGGCGGTGGATGATGCAGCGCCCACCCAGCGTTATATGCTGCATAGCCGCTCCGTGGTCGGGCTGGACTGGACTCTCTATTACCTGACAAGTCTTGCCGATCTGGCCGATCAGCAGCGCAATGCGGTGCTGATCGCTTCGCTGACCGCCATTATGGTTGCGTTGCT
>JAKSCN010000641.1 GCA_022360595.1 Chromatiales bacterium | reverse complement strand
CTTACCAATGGCTGCGGTGGTGTTACCCAGCTCATCAAGGGAATCAGTGATTTTGCGAGTGTCAGTACCCAGGCCCCCCATTTCGGCGATACCACCAGCGTTATCAGCGACGGGGCCATAAGCGTCGATCGCCATGGTGATGCCGACGGTGGAGAGCATACCAACCGCAGCGATACCTACGCCGTAGCGGCCAACCATATCGGTCGAGAACCAGATGATGCCGCACACCGCCAGCAGAGGAATAGCGACGGATTGCATGCCTACCGCAAGGCCGCTGATCATCACGGTTGCCGGGCCTGTTTCACCGGCTGCCGCAATAGTCTGCACTGGTTTACCTGCAGTGTAGTACTCGGTCACCAGACCGATGATGATCCCACCGACGGCGCCACTCAATACAGCGGCCCACACCTTCCAGGTGATATCCATCGAGGTGATCAGCATGAATGCTACGACAATGAAGATGATGGATGCACTCATGGTGCCGGTGCGCAAGGCGACTTCGGGCGACTTACCGGAGAACTGACGCACAATCGCAATACCGGCAATGGAGCAGAGCAGACCAAGCGAAGCCAAGGCCAGCGGCAAGAACATCAGATCAGCCCGATTACCGCCCAGGGCGGAGACGGCGACTGCAGAGAGGGTTGCCGCCATAGCGATGGTAGCGATCATCGAACCGCAGTAGGATTCGAAGATATCCGACCCCATACCGGCCACATCGCCTACGTTATCGCCCACGTTATCCGCGATAACACCAGGATTGCGTGGATCGTCTTCAGGAATACCGGCTTCCACTTTACCCACCAGGTCAGCACCTACGTCGGCCGATTTAGTGTAGATGCCGCCACCAACACGGGCGAACAGGGCAACGGTGGAGGCGCCTATGCCAAAGCCTTCGATGGCATGCAAGGTGTGAGGATCACCGGCAAAGAAGTAGAAGAGCGAACCGAGACCGATCAGTCCGAGTGACGCAACCGCCAGCCCCATAATCGAGCCGCCAAAAAAAGCGACGGTCAAGGCCTCGGCTGCACCATCTACATGTGCGGCGGTGGTGGTACGTACGTTTGCTTTGGTGGCGGTATACATGCCGATGAAGCCGGCGCCACCGGAAGCGGCTGCACCAACAATAAAAGCGATTGCGGTGTTGATGCCGAGCAGCCACCACAAGATGACAATCAGCACAGCTGAAAAGCTGATCAGCATCTTGTATTCGCGTGCCATAAACACCATGGCGCCGATATGAATTTCATTGCCGATTTTGGCGATTTTCTCTTCACCTTCACTGTACTTCATAATCATTTTGAAGATTACAAAGGCAGCTACCAGTCCCAAAATCCCTAACGCGGGTGGTAGTAGACTTGTATTGCTCATTGATTCCCCTTTCCGGAAACGGCGCAAATTAAACGGTGGTTCTGCCGAAGTGAGCCTCCCCAAGTCCACTTCAGCAGCAAGCACAACTCTCGCTTTGGCGAAGGTGCTTGGTCAGAGCGACAAAAAAGCATTGAAAAACAATGCTATTAGAGTGCTAAATAGACGCATGAATTATACTTATAGAATACTGTAGCACAATAGGATCAAGTGGTTAACCGCACTTCTCATGGCCTAAGTCAACAAAAATCGTAGCAAGGCAGGGGGACTTCTGCTGGTTGGGCAAAGGAGGCGGGTATTACGCCTTCCCCATTTCAGTAATCATTAACCGGTTGAAAGACTTATTGCGTATCTTTCCATGCGCAGCGGTGGTATCTGTGAGTTGATGACAGCTAATCCAAATGTGGCCGTCGGGGACGGAAGCAAATTACATATCTTGAATTGATGCTCAAGTGTCTCTTTTTTACCGTAGGAGAGACTTCATAGCAAAGCAGTTTGTGGTGCTGCAGGCTATTGCAATGCCGGGCTGAGTTCACCAGTTTTGGTGATTACCCCTAGCTTTGTCTAGATGAGAGTAACTCACTGGGTGTAGGCGATAGTCTTCCATTACCTACAATCGCGACCTACTGACTGTAGGCGGAACTGGTGCTCTGGTGTGGCATACAACGTGAGGGCCTGAGTAAACTGTTTTTGAATCTGAAAACTTTCAGGTACAAAATGGGCGGGTTTCATCGCTTGCAGAAACTATTAGGCAATCGTGGCGCATGAGGGCGTAGCTTCATTGAAGCTATGCCCTCTTTGCTAAATTGTAGTAATTCAGACTTGATCTGACAAATACCGATTTCTCAGAAGGTGTCTGTCAGGTCAAATTCAGTTCACGAATTTTTCCTTCCAGATAGTTTTTCCATCAATGAGTGTTTCCAGCGGCGTTCTGCCGCAACACTTTTTACCCTGATGGGTACGCTCATTATTGTAGTAATCCAGCCAGTCGTCCAGATCGCCCTGCAATTGTTCAAGCGTGTTGTAGATTTTCTTGCGTAAAGCAGGCTGATAAAACTCCTGCAAAATGGTTTTATGGAAACGCTCACAAATGCCATTGGTCTGCGGATGTCGCGCTTTGGTTCGGGTATGCTCAATATCGTTAACAGCCAAATAGAGCTGATAATCATGTTGCTCCACCTTCCCACAATATTCAGTCCCACGATCCGTGAGTATCCGCAGCACCGGTAGATCGTGTTCAGCATAGAAGGGTAATACGCGGTCATTGAGTAGGTCAGCCGCTGTAATTGGTGTCTTGGTCGTATAGAGCTTGCAATGGGCTACCTTGGCATAGGTATCAACATAGGTCTGTTGGTACACGCGCCCTACGCCCTTGAAAGTGCCAACATAGAAAGTATCTTGAGACCCAAGATAACCGGGATGAGCGGTCTCAATCTCACCACAAGCCTCATCATCAAGCTGCTTGCGCTCCAAGGCTTGTACTTGAGATTCAGTAAGAATGATCCCTTCTTCAGCCACCTTGGTTTCCAGCGCTTTGAGGCGCTGCTTGAAGTTGCCCAGATCGTGACGTAGCCAGATACTACGCACACCGCTCGGAGAGACAAAGATACCTGTTTTGCGCAGCTCATTGGAGACTCTGACTTGTCCATGAGCGGGCTCATCAGTCGCATACTGAACAACTGCGGCCTCTACTTGGGGGGCAACACGGTTCTTGGTGTTGGGAACTCGCCGACTCTTTTCAAAGAGTGCCTCTACACCGCCTTCTTCGACAGCCTCCTTGTACCGGTAGAATGTATCTCTAGATACACCCATCATCTTGCATGCCTGGGCCACATTGCCCAGTTCATCGGCAAGATTCAACAGTCCCACTTTGTGTTTTATTATGCGTTCGTTACTATGAAGCATGAGGGTTACCTCTTATGTGTTTTGATTTTCAGGTTTAGTCACCTTCATCAAAACCGGTAACCCTCTCTTTTTCAAGAGGTTGTGTCAGATTGGGTCTGAACTACTTCAGCTAAATCCAATTGCGCTAATCTTGTTCATGGATGCCGTTTTCTTATCTTTAGTTGATGGTTAGCTCTTCAACTATGGCACTTTGATACCGGTTAAGAGAGGGCTGTGTTCATGTAAGAGTATTCCAAAGAGAAATAAGCCTGGTTAGTCAATTGAAAACTTCGTCTAGAGTGTCATTCAGGGCACTGTAAAATTTTCGACTGCTCTCATCTATTTGCTCTTTTAAACGGTACGTAGTTCCCCCAATTGCATCATAAAGCTTGTGCGCGCCTTGCTGTGTGTGTTCTTTTGCTTGATGAAGAGTTCCACCTATGTCTTCTTTAATTCGTTGGACTATTTCATCCGTACTCGGAACCTCAATGCCGCAAACTTCGGAATCTGGTTCAAGAGTACCATCCTCATCTAATGTTCGAAGAATTTCATTTACGTCTTTAACCGTTTCGCATCCGTCATGTACATCCGCTGCGGTTGAGGTAACAACCAAACCGATTCCAAGGTAAGGAGTTGCTTTTCCTATCATAGAAGTCATATCAATAGCGATATTCTTTGCTGTTCTTCGTGCGATGCCCCTCGATATCTTTCTAGCCTTAAGTAGCTTAGATCGGTGCGCATTGCGTGCTGCGATAAGACGTTTGTTTTCCTTCCGTAACTTTTTGTTTTCTGCTTCAAATTCTTGTTTTTTGTGCAATAGACTATTGTTCAATAATTCCTCAAATGGAGTGTGGGACAATAAATTTGCGATCGCGGAATGGAAAGATGCACTGGTTATTGAGAGTACATTAGTTACGACTAAGACAACTAAAAGAATTGCGATAAATGAGCGCCTGACTGTTTGAACTAGTCTAGAGATTATTTTGCCCATGCGTTACCCCATTAAACAATCAACAAAGCTTTATCTAACCAGTACAGATATTGTGATACCCCTCTGGTATTGATACCGGAATGTGCCACAACTGAAATAACTCTTAGTTGGTTTAAGCAAGAATGGAGGCGTGAAGGATTGCATCCTGCTTAGTTTGGCTGCTCCCTATTCCGTAAGAGAATATCAGACATAAGATCGTCAGTTAAGATGCCGCTGTTCAGGGCGAATTTGGCCAAGTGGCGTGATGATCATCTATCACGTAAGTGTGAGAGTGACGCGTTGCCTTATGGCGGTGTGGATGGCTGTGGGGTTCCGGGCCTTCCCAGCCTTCGTGGTCATGGTCGTGATGCTCATCATGAACATGTTTGTGTTCGTGGAACATCTCAGGGTGATCGTGTGTGAGTGTTGAAAGGTCCTGCTTCGGCCAGAGTCGTGCTGCCAGCAGGGTGAAGCCGACAATACAGACACTCAATAAGAGTGCGGTGGTCTCTACACCAAAACAGGTGCCGGATTCTCCAGCGACCAGATAGAAGATCAGCCAACAGGCGTGTGAAAGCGCAAATTGGGCAGAGAAGTAGGCTGAGCGATCCGCAGAGGATGATGAGCGATTCACCACGCGCCCTGCCGGTGTCTGCACCAACGACCAACCCAGTCCTACCAGAAACCAGACCGGCAGCATCTGCAAAAATGATGGCGCCGTAGCGATTAAGCCAACCCCTACGGCCATTGTTATTCCACCGGTCAGCATGACCGGGCGGTCTGCCACTCGGTCCAGTAGCTTGGGGAGTGAGAGGGCCGCAAGCATCGACCCGGCACCCGCTGCAGCCAGTGCTATCGCAACGTCGGTTTCGCTGCCATTCAGCGATTCGCGCACATAGATCACGGTGTTGACGATGATCATCGCACTGGCGCTGGCAACTGCCAGATAGAG
>JAKSCN010000106.1 GCA_022360595.1 Chromatiales bacterium | reverse complement strand
GGTTGAATACTGGAGGGGTTACCATCGTGTGATCTGTCAATCAGGGTGGCTGTGGGGTGAAACTCTTACAAGCTTCACCCCTTATCATACGCAGTGCTATGGGGCGCTATAGGGTACGGGACAGTATGCGTGCTGTCAGTTCTGAAAGCGCTCTTTCAGGTAGGCGACAATATCACCCGATTCATACATCCACTGGGTGCTGCCATCCTCGTGATCAATACGCAGACAGGGTACTTGACCCATACCGCCGCCTTCAATCAGATCGCGTGCGTGCTCCTCGGAGTGGTGGATATTGCGCTCCTCAATGGGCAGGTCAAGGTGTTTGATGGTGTGCAAGACCCGCATGCAGAAGGGACAGGCCATATAGTAGTAGAGGGAGAGTGGCTGGCAGGCTTCAGTAATCGCCTGTTGCTCTTCCGGGCTGCGCTCGGGTGTCTGGCCACCTAACATATTTCCGATCTGATTCCATAGACTCATAAAGCTTCCTCTAGTGTTTTTTACTTTCCTCCGCCCATACACTGTGGTGAGTCGGGGGCAACTCCCCCCTTGGCAGAGTACTCATCCGGCGTCATGGTGTGGAGCGCCAAGGCGTGCAGTCCCTGTTCAAACTGCTCGGCCAGTAGTTTGTTGACCTGACGGTGGCGTGCAACCAGCATCTGACCGCTGAATTTATCAGTGACAATCACCACTTTGAAGTGCGATTCCGAGCCTTCGGGCACATTGTGCATATGGCTCTCATTGGTCACCTCAAGGTGGACGGGAGTGTATGCCTCACGCAGCTTCTGTTCAATGGTCTGTTGTGTAGTCATGACGTAGATCTCAATCCTCTATTGCCAATGCCTGCTTGGATAAACATTTAGTGTTACCAGGCCCTGGCAAATATAGTAATTGGCTGGAGTGAGACAGTAAAAGGGTTTTCTCTGGGGGTTTTGAGGCGGCAGGCCTGCCACGGTATGGCAGGCTTAACATCAAGGAACCTCAGAACATCCGCCCAGAATTAATCGGAGGTTCCTTGACCAATTCGATTTTAACAGACTCTAGTCAGCGAGAAATTCGGCCGTTATTTCATACTGCTTGATCGCTTCGTTTTCGACTTCACCTTCGCCGTTTTCGATCATCATACAATTTTGTGCCATGCGGGCCTGAATGGCCGCTTTCCAGGCCAGGTTCTGTTTTTCAGTGATCAATGAATCAGGCGTTAGTGCCGCTGCACAAGCGGCGGCAACGAAGTGCTCGGCCTGCGCTGTCCAGTCGGCGTCACGCCCACAGGCGGTATAGGTTTTTACCGCTATCGATTTGGCGGCTTTGTAGGCTTCCTCCCGTTCCTCGCTTGAGGCGTCCGGCTCCATCGCGTTTTCCAGGCACTTAGTGAGGCGGGGGTTGTTGGTAAGCGCTGCAATGCTGTTGGCAAAGCGGGCGCCTACGGCACGCTGTTGTTCCAGGCTGAGGGTGTCCAGTGCAGAGCGGAGTTCCTGGTCGTTTGTGATAGTAGTCATGACATTATCTCCCAGCAGTGTCATGCGGTATTTTAGATGCGTATTCTGCTTTTCTAGGGCTTGTTAACACTGCCAACCGCTATTTTTTAAGCTCAACAGTGGTGATTAAATTAGTGTTAACAGATCCTAATATAATAATACCCCTGCTGTTACTGGATGACCTGAGTCAACAAAAGCGCTGCAAGTCAGGAAGTTAACGACTGGGTTCGCTGGACCTTGGGCTTCACGTTAGCCGACACCATTGGTCAGTCGGCTGATAACTGCCTGATGTGACTTCTCTCGCGCCCAGTCAAGCGCGCTCTTACCGTCAAAGTCCTGCAGCTCCGGTCGACAGCCTGCTTCCAGCAAAACCTCCACAGTTTCTATATGGCCACGCTTGGCGGCCCAGATCAGGGGACTCCACCCCTTGGTGGTTTCAACCCGGTTTATATCGGCGCCGTGCTGAATCAGCAATGAGACCAGTTCGTGGTGGTTATTGGAGGCGGCCAGCATCAAAGCGGTGTATCCCCCTTTGTCCTGCAGCTCAACTTGAGCCCCTGCTTCCAGTAGCTCCCGGGCTACCTCCGTGTGACCGTACAGGGCTGCTTTCATCAGGGGTGTCCACTGACAAGCATCGCGGATATTAGCAGACTGTTGCTGCAGTAAGTCGTTGACTTGGTTGAGATTACCGCTTTCGGCGGCTTCCAGTAGAGTCGATGTGCCTGCGCCATTCAGCGGTTCATCGTTACTGCAGCCGCTGGTTGCCAATAAAATCGGCAATATCAGATAGATAACGGAATTGCGTCTCATAAACTCATGCGTATCCATATTTCGGATACACCATGATCAGATCAATGGCCTGAACCGGCAATGATGAATCGCAATTTGTAGGGCCTGTTAACACTAATTTGATCATCACTGTTGGGCCTAAAAAAGCACCAATCAAGGCACGAGGAGCGCAGTTTGGTCGTTCCAAATAAGTGACGAATCACGCCGAGTGGTGCTTTTTTTAGGCTCAACCCCCTTTTCTAAATAGATGAGGGGCCAGACCATTTTTTCTCCCAGCCGCGTTATCCGTCGCTTGTGTAGGCTTAACTACACGGCGCTCCTTCTGCCTTGCTGGACAAAAAAATGGCCATTGGCAGTGATAATCAAATTAGTGTTAACAGGCCCTAGGAAACGGGGCAGACTATTTGCCGTTGGCTTCCGCACAATGGACGCAGTACACGCTATGGGGGAGAATCTCCAGACGGGCCTCGGGAATCGCTTCACCACACTCCATGCAGATACCATATTGGCCCTCATCGATCCGCACCAGTGTGCGGTTGATTTGGCTGAGTTCGCGGCGGCTCGCCTCGCCCAGGGCGTCAAGCACCTCTTCCTGTTCCCTTTCTACCGCCTGTTCAGAGAAATCCGAGGGGAGAGGGCCGTCGGCGTGTCGGACATCGGCGGTAATTTGGTTGATTCTGTGATTGAGCTCTTCGCGCTGCTTGAGGAGCTGTTGGCGGATCGTCTGATGGTCTGCCATAGGCGCAAAACTCCCACTATCAGGTGGGCTCTTTAGGCGCGTAGAATGAGCCCGGAAACGCGGTGACATTAGTGTCGCTGTCGATGTCCAGAATCTTGCTCTGTCCCTGCTTCTCTACTTCATCCACTCGTATTACGGCGTGCATCGGCACCAGTGTGCGGGTCACGCCACTGAATTCACTCTTTAGTCGCTCTTCGGAAGGGTCTATTACCACTGAGGTGGTTTCACCAAACACCAGCCCTTCTATTTCCAGAAAACCATAGACTTCGGCCTGGCGTACCGTTTCAGCGTAGAGTTCGTAAATTTTACCGTGGTTGATGAACGAAATTCTGAAAATACGCATCAGTTTCTGGTTTAGACCTCAGGTGTGTTCTGACAGTTCTCACAGAGTCCGTAGAGAACCATACTGTGGTCTTCAATGGTAAAGCCGGCTTCGGAGGCGACCTCCTGCTGACGCTTCTCGATCACTTCGTCGTTGAACTCCTCGACATGGCCGCATCGTACGCAGACGATATGGTCGTGGTGATCATCGACCCGAATCTCAAAAACAGAGCGGTCGCCCTCAAACTGCAGGCGAGTGACCAGACCGGCCTGTTCGCACTGGGTCAGGACTCGGTAGATGGTGGCGACACCGATCTCTTCGCCGCGCTCCATCAGCATTTTGTAGATATCTTCGGCACTGGCGTGCTGGCCTTGGTTGCTTTCCAGAATCTCAAGGATCTTGACTCGCGGTAGAGTGATCTTGAGTCCGGCCTCCTTCAATTTGGCGGAGATTTCTGACACAGCTCTGCTCCTTAACGTTATTGTTGGTGCTCACGCTCGGCTCGGATTATACCATCAGTGCGGATGGAAAAACCGATCTTGGTGTCAAAGAGTGGTGCTAAACAGTGTTATGATCGCCAGATCAATGATGTGGATGCCAAGAGAATGAAACAGACTGAAAAATTTAAGATTGGTGAGGGGCTGCCGCTGGCAGAGGTATTGGATAATCTACCCTACAATAGTGATGGTTTAGTGCCGGCGATCGCGCAGCAGCAGGATACCGGCGAAGTGCTGATGATGGCCTGGATGAATCGCACCTCACTGGAGGAGACCCTGCAGACCGGACGGGTCTGCTACTGGTCGCGTTCGCGCCAGAAGCTGTGGCGCAAGGGAGAGTCCTCGGGGCAGGTGCAGGAGCTGCTGGATATACGTTTCGATTGTGATGGCGATACCATTCTGCTGATGGTGAATCAGACCGGCCCCGCCTGCCACACCGGACGCCGTAGCTGTTTCTATAATGCGGTCAGAGGAGATCGGGTTGAGGTGGTGACCGATCCGATTATTGATCCTGAAACCCTATACGGGAAGTAACGCTGCCATGCTGGATATCACCCCGATTCCCGCCTTTGATGATAACTATATCTGGTTGCTGCGCGCCGGGGAGAGTAAGTCGGTCGCTGTGGTTGATCCAGGTGAGGCGTTTCCGGTGCTGGAGGTGCTGAGGGCCGATAATCTACAATTGGAGGCCATTCTGTTGACCCACAAGCATGGTGATCATGTCGGTGGTGTCTCAGCGCTGCTGCAGGTTTTTCCTGACGCGACCGTCTATGGCCCTGCCCATGAACCCATTGCATTGGACCGGGTTCAGCTCACTGAAGGCGATCGACTGAACTTACCCTTTCTGGACGTTGAATTTGAGGTGATGGAGGTGCCTGGGCACACCGAGGGCCATATCGCTTATTACACTGATGGTGTGCTTTTTTGTGGTGATACGCTGTTTTCCGCAGGCTGTGGCCGGGTGTTCAGCGGCACCCATGAGCAACTGCACGAGGCGCTGATGCGCTTTGCCCAACTGCCTGGAGAGACGAAGGTTTACTGTGCCCATGAGTACACGCAGGCCAATATCGGTTTTGCCCTCTGGGTGGAGCCTGACAATGCGGATGTGCAACAGAGAGCCGATGTCGTAGAAAAGCTTCGCTCGAAAGGGCTCTCCACCGTACCTTCCACCATGGCTGTCGAGATGAAGACCAACCCTTTTTTACGCACTGATGTCGAGAGCGTAATTCGAGCCGCAGAAGGCTATGCGGGGAAAAAATTGACCACCGGTGCCGAAGTGTTTACCGCGGTACGTACCTGGAAAGATAGAGAGTACGATTGATATGACCGACAAAATTCTCATAAAAAACGCACTGCTGGTCAGTGATGGCGAACAGAATGAGGGCGATCTGCTGGTCAGTGACGGGCGTATCGCTCGCATTGACAGTCATATTGCCGTACCAGACGGCGCCAAGGTATTGGAAGCTGAGGGTAAGATGTTGATGCCCGGGATGATCGATGATCAAGTCCATTTTCGTGAGCCGGGCGCTTCCCATAAAGCCGATATGCAGAGTGAATCCCGGGCCGCGGTGGCCGGTGGCATCACCAGCTTCATGGATATGCCCAACACCAATCCGCTGACGGTAACGGTAGACGCACTTGAAAATAAATACGCCCTGGCGGAGGGGCGGGCGCTGGCCAACTACGCCTTTTACCTGGGGGCCACCAACGACAATATCGACCAGATTCGGGCCCTTGATCCCAAACAGGCCTGTGGTGTGAAGGTGTTCATGGGAGCTTCCACCGGCAATATGTTGGTGGACAATACGCAGGCCCTGGAGGCGATTTTCAAGGATGCACCGGTATTGATAGCCACCCACTGCGAAGATACTCCCACCATTCTGGCCAATGAAGCAGAGTACCGCGAACGCTATGGTGAGGATGTGCCGATGCAGTTTCACCCGGCTATCCGTAGCGAAGAGGCCTGTTATCTCTCCTCATCGATGGCGGTTGAGCTGGCCAGGCAGCATGATACCCGTCTGCATGTCCTGCATATTACCACGGCCAGGGAGCTGGCGTTGTTTGAGGCTGGGCCACTCGAAAATAAACGCATTACCGCTGAAGCCTGTGTCCATCATCTCTATTTCGATGAGAGCGCTTACGAGCTGAAAGGCTCGTTTATCAAGTGCAACCCCGCCATCAAGAGGATGGAGGACCGGGAGGGAATTGTGCAGGCGTTGGCGGAGAACCGTGTCGATGTGATCGCCACGGACCACGCGCCCCATACCCTGGATGAGAAACTGGGCACCTATTTCAACGCACCTGCCGGACTGCCGTTGGTGCAGTGGGCGCTGCCAATGGCGCTGGAGCTCTATCATAATGAGAAGCTCGGTCTGGCGCAGGTTGTGGAGAAGGTGAGCCACGCCCCGGCCCGGTTGTTCAATATTGCTGAGCGCGGCTATTTGCGTGAAGGTTACTGGGCTGATCTGACACTGGTTGATCTGGATAGCCCTTACCGGGTGGAGCGTAGCGATGTGCTCTATAAGTGCGGCTGGTCACCCCTGGAGAGTGAACGACTGCGTTCACGTATTGTGGCTACGTTGGTGAATGGTCAGTTTGCCTACTATAACGGCCGGGTCAACGATGCAGTTCGCGGTATGCGTCTCGCTTTCGATCGTTAATAACTAGGGCCTGTAGCAGGCCTAAGGGTATCGCCTGGTTCTCAGGCGATGCCTATTGCCCCTTTATCCACTCCTTCGTAGGCGTATACCCGAAAACTTGCTGATGGTTGTTCCTGCTTCAGGGTATCGGCAATGTGCTGGGCCAGGTTCTCGACCGTGGAATCTGTGTCGATCAGGTAGGTCTGCGATTCCGGCAACTCCAACTGAAACAGTCCTTGGTTGGCTGTGTAGCCGAACTGGCAGTAACGGATACCTGCTTTGTCGTTGTGGCCCAGCAGATCGGTCTCCGTGGCGATATAGATATCCTGCCAGCGTTTGGCCCAGTTTGCTGCCAAATCGGGGGCTGGCTCACCGTTTTTGAGGATTTCGATGCGCGAGCGGTGGCCGTGGGCGATACGCTGGCAGTTGCCCGCATGGTGCTTCAGGCCGTGGCTATAGTGGTAGAAGGGGCCGTTGATCTGCTCGTGGCGCAGTTTTAGACGAATAGTTTCGACATTGTCTGGCAGAATAGGTCTCAGCTCATCGATGATGGCTTTACTCAGGCTCTCGCTTCCAATGCTATCCGTATCGATCAAGGTGATGGCACTCTGCGGGGCGCTGTGGGTAATAGTAGCGCCGGATGTGAGTGGGAATTGCAGTTCACAGCGGTGCTGTAGGGGTTCAATTTTCAGCCCTAGGTGCCTATTGGGTACCAGTAGTTTGTGGTCGAAGGTCTCATCAATAGTCCTTTTGACCTGCTTTTTGACTTCGCCAAAGTCGAGCACCATTCCCTGGTGATCAAGGGTACCCTCAAGTTCGATATCCACCAGCCAACTGTCGCCAAGCAGGCCTCGGATTGGGTGGAGATAGGAGGCGTCTATAACGCAGAGACCGTTTACGAACAGCGTTGTCATCGCAGATTAAACCGGGGTAGTGGTAAAGCTGGGATGATGAACCCTTTCCCACTATCACGCAAGCAGACGCCGGTAGGTGCGTCACCGCCTGCTTGCTGTTAATAACGCTTGGCTAAGATGCCCTAACTTGCTTTTCTACCTTATTGAGGAGTGCGATGATCTGGTCTGAGAGTCCGGCAATTTTGCTGTACTCCTGCTCCGCTTTCTGGTCGTCGCCCGCTTGTTTATGGGTGACAATGGCTTTAATCAGCCGGTGCAGCTCCGCATGGGGTGGTTCCAGTTCACTCATCTCTGGAATTGAACCATATTTTTTCAGGCCCTCAGAGTAGTACCATTGACCTAGAATGCAGTCGCGGTGAGAGACCGCCTCTTTTTGTGAGAGCGACTGCTTACCATCAAGATATCCGCGTAGTCGTGCTTTCCAGGCGATATGGGCCTGGCGGGCAGTTTCAAAATCGAAGGCCGAGTCATCCGCCAGTTTGAATTGGCAGACCACCTGCTGGAGTTCGGAGGCCAGAGTACCGAGCTTTTCGGTTACCTGTTCCGTATCTTGGGAGTATTCTGCGACGTTAATGCTGCCTTGGTTGATGTCGTGGATGTTGTTGTTGATCTCATCCGCGACCTGGCGCTGGTGCTCAGAGGCAGAGGCGATCTGGGAGTTCATGGTGCTGATGGTCTCAATCGACTTGCTGATCGCCACGAGTGACTCTTTGGCTCGGGTGGATTGTTCCACATTCTCTTCAGCCAGGGTGCTACCGGCCTCCATCGCTTTTACGGCCTCTCGGGCATCCTCTTGCAGGCGGTGGATCATCTGCTCGATCTCGCCGGTGGACTCTTGGGTACGGGTTGCCAACCCCCGCACTTCATCGGCCACGACGGCAAACCCTCGCCCCTGTTCTCCTGCTCGGGCGGCCTCGATGGCAGCGTTTAGGGCAAGGAGGTTGGTCTGCTCGGCAATGCCTTTAATGACATCGAGGACGCTGCCGATATTTTCACTGCTCTTCTCCACCTGTTCGATAATAGTGGCGGCATGGCGTACATCATTACTGAGTTTGTTAATCGCTGTGGCGGTTTCAGCAACGGTGGTGTGTCCGATCTGTGCCTCGGTTGTCGCGCTTTTGGCAGCTTCATCGGCACTGGAAGCGTTGTCGGCAACCTCGGTAATGGTCGAGGTGAGTTCGCTCACTGCTTTCACAATCTCTTCGGTCTGGGTCACTTGCTGTGCCGATTTGCGAGTGATTTTATTGGCGCTCTCTGTTGTCTGTGCAACGGCCGAAATCACTTCTCCGGTAGAGTTGGCGGTGTGGCGTACCAGCTCTTGGATCTTTTCGATAAAGGTGTTGAATCCGTTGGCCACTTCACCAATTTCATCATTGCTCACGCTCTGCAACCGTTTGGTGAGATCGCCTTCGCCTTCGGCAATATCGGCCATGGCGGTGGTGATGTTGTGTAACGGCTTGGTGATTGACCGACTGATCAGCCAAGCAAAGAGCAGTCCCAGCAGTAAACCGACGATAAGAAGCAGGGTGACCAAATTGGAGGTGTTGACTGCAGCGTGCAGCATCTCTTCACCAGTGCTTTCGATTTTAGATTCTTGGGCATGAATCAGGGTCTTGAGTTTCTGATTTATCTGCTTGAACAGTGGTGTCAGTTCATTGCGAACCAGCCAAGCATCAATACGCCACTGATCGCCTCCATGGATCTGCTCCAGTTTTTTTAGATTGGCTTTGTAGAGCGCCAGCTTCTCCTTGTATTGGGTCAGTGAATCTTCCTGGTCAAGTGTCAGTATGTCTTCCAATTCAAAGATTTTTTCAAGCAGTTGATCCTGCTGGGTGAGGAAGGTTTGCAGATCTGTCACCGCCTGAGGTGAGCGAAAGGCGAGATAGCCGCGCACACCATTCATGACATTACTGCTGTAGTAGCGCAGGTCCGAGAGCAACAGGATGAGTTGTTTACGCTCTTCATCAACCTCTTCCTCCTCCTCAGACATTAGCATCTGTGCGATGAGCTGCATTAGCTCTCGGCTGAGAGGATTGATTTCACGATTGGCATAGGCAATGCCGGGAAAGTTGGCCTCGTAGTCTATAGTGGTTTTGAGCATGCGCTCGGCGAGGGCTTTGTAGGTAGTGAGATCTTCGGTTAACCCTTTAGTGAGTCGGGTCGATTCCGGGTCGGTTTTTACCACGTCGAGCTGCTTTAGATCAGCTAAGGTCTTCTCGGACTTGAGAACATTGGAGGAGTAGTGTTCCTTGTGACTCTCTTCGTGAGTTGAGATAAAAAAGCCAAGAGCATTCGCCGAGTTGTGAAGATCTGTTGCCAGCTCCTTGGAGAGAAGTACGGCTGGTTGCCGTACCTCGATCATCTCAACAATAGTGTTCTCACTTTTTTCCAGACTCCAGATGGTTTGCCCAGAGATGGCAGCAATAATAGCCAACATTGCGATGAAACCAGCCCAAATTTTCTGTTTTATAGTGAGAAAAAGGAATATATTTCTCATTTGGAGTGCCTCTTATAATTATCAGATCCTGCTCAGCCTGTTATGATTTTTTTTAGCTGTAGGTAGCACTTCGGCGGTTTCAGAAAAACCTTTAGGTCTGTGCGGCTTGATTAGTTTATTCGAATATTTGTGTTATCAGGATAAGCGCTGTCTGTAAGTTGCCAAACTGGGGCTTGGCCAGACATAAAGGAGGTAGCTTGGTGGGAGTAAAAGGCGTCTCGAGACGGTTTTCGGGAATTTGGCTTGCTTTAATCTTTGTTGCGCAGGTAGACGACCATCTCGACACGCTCAATTTCCGTGCCTTCGGGTAACTGCTCGGGCAGCTTGATCTCGATATCGTCAGCAGCGATATCGGACATCTCCTGAGTTTCCTGGTTGAAAAAGTGGTGGTGATTGTGGGTGGTTGAGTCGTAGTAGGCGCGGTTAGCGTCTACGGTTAGCTCTTTCAGCAAACCTTTCTCGGCAAACAGACCCAGCGTATTGTAGATAGTCGCTTTTGAAACCTTTTTCCTATCTTGATTGACCATCAGCATTACCTGATCGGCGGTGAGATGCTGTGGCTTTTCAAACAGTGCAGCCGCGATTTTCACCCGCTGTGAAGTCGGGGTAATGCCGTGAGAGCGTAGCAGCCGGATTACGCTACGTTTTTGATTTTTTGCATCAGTCATAATGGCACATTATATGCAGCGTTCTGTATTCTGTGTAAGCTCGGGAGACTTCTAACCCTTAAGGTACGGGTGGAAGTATCGGAGATCGCTCCAAAACAAGGTCGGCGATCAGGTGCGATGAGGCGGGACCCAATACCACGCCATTACGAAAATGGCCTGCGTTGACAAACAACCCTTTTATATCGGGATGCTCACCAATATAAGGTATGCCATGAGGAGAACCGGGACGGAGTCCTGCCCATTGCTTCT
>JAKSCN010000356.1 GCA_022360595.1 Chromatiales bacterium | reverse complement strand
TTACTTGATATCAACATGCCCCGAATGAATGGTCTTACGCTGTGCGAGAAGCTAAGGAGCGAAGGGTTCGACACCCCCATTCTAATGTTGACTGCACGGGACACTCTCGATGACAAAGTGGCCGGTTTCAACGCGGGAACCGATGACTACCTTGTCAAACCTTTTGAGATCGAAGAACTTCTGCTAAGAATCAGAGCACTTGCCAGACGAAAAAGCGCGCAGGCAACAAAACTCTGCGTGGGCGACATTGAACTCAATGTCGCCACCCGAAGCGCAACCGCTCTGGGCACACCTGTCCGCCTCACACCCACTACGTTCAATCTGCTTGAAGCATTAATGCTGGCAAGCCCGGACCCCGTATCTCAGGCTGCCCTTTTTCAAGGCATATGGGGTGAAGAATCACCCGGTAGCAGCGCCTTGCGAGTTCACATTCACCATCTACGCAAAGCACTGGCAGCTTGTGGGATCAATGACATTATCAAAACGGTGCCTGGCTATGGATTCGCTATCGGCAACGAATCATCTGAGTAAGGTTTATTGACTATGATTCGCAAAGAACTCAGTCTTCGGGGACAGATACTCCTACTGTTTGTGCTCCTTGCCATCATCATGGCATCAGTTCTTTCTTTGCAGAGTGCACGCTTCTTTCTAAAGTCTTTTGAGTTCAGTGAGCGCTCAACGATGCGCCACCTCGCTCAAGAAGTAGAGTTGACCAACGGCAACCCGACACGAATGCTCGGCTACCACATAGCCAGTCGCTGGAGTGATGTGCCTGACTCTATCAAAGAGGTGTTTCCCGATGTGCCGACCCAAACTAACGTGCTTTATCGACATTTTGAGGACTGGAATTATTTCACCCCACCCCGCATCATTTACCAGGTCATGAAAACCACGAATGCTTTTGATGAAACACGTTTCGTTTCTCAGTACCATGTTAATCAAGATGTAGAAGCCATCCGGATAAGGGATGGACAGATTTGGGTGGACCCTATGGTGGAAATAGCACTTTGGGGAATCGGAACCACAGCGGCCATTTTTGTGATCGTGCTGATTGCTTTGCGGCTTTTTGCAACACCGGTGGAATCACTTCATCGATGGG
>JAKSCN010000105.1 GCA_022360595.1 Chromatiales bacterium | reverse complement strand
TCGCCGCTATTTCTGCGTTTTACATAGTCCAGCAGCTCCAGCTCACCGATGGTTTCCACACCTGGGGCAATATTCATCGGCTGTATACAGAAGGGCGGGCATTCACGGGAGGTAACAGCAAAATCGAGATCTACCATGTTTTCGGTATCTTGATTACGCTGCAGGCGAAGAGGTTTACCATCCACTGTCAGGTCGACATAGGGCAGGGTGCTGGTAATTTTTACCGGGTATTGTTGATCGGCCGCCTGAGTGGCATTACTTAGAATGAGTGCACTGCACAGCAGCAGAAGGGTTTGATATCGCTGAAACATGGCCAGTACCTCTTAGTTAGTAATAGCGGTCTGAATTTCCAGGGGCTGTTAATACTAGTTTGTTTAGATAGCGGCTTTCACCACTATTTTCTTCAGGTGTGAAATCATAAGGTAGGATTTAAACTTGGCAAGCAGAGAGCGCTTTATTGCCAGAGTTAGCGTCACGTCAGCACCAGAAAAGCAAAATTGTGCTAGTTTAATGCCGTTTATTGTCTACCCTTTAGACAATCAGGGAATTCGATGTCGATACTGCAACAGTTTGAAAAATCATCGCTACCACTCGCCTTGAAGTGGTCGCTCTCTATTTCAGTACTGATCGTACTGGTGATGGGGCTGCTCGGATGGTTTCTTTTGACCAAACAGGAGGAGGTGTTCCAGCGTCAGACAAAAACCCTGGGGCTGGCGCTAGTCGATCAGCTCGCCTTCTCCGCCAGTGAGCCGCTGCTTGCGGATGATGCGTTTGCCCTGCAGTTGCTGGTTAATCGCCAGGAGCATAATGAGCTGGTTGTAGGTATGCAGCTATTTGATCTAAAAGGAAAATCTCTGGCCAGCGCCGGACTTTCCCCGTTTGACTTCCAGTCCGGCTCCGGCGAAGAGCTGCTCAATATTTTGCAAGAGGAGCGTACTGGACGGGGCTGGGTGCTAGGGGAGATTCAGGCGGAGATCTTCGTCACGCCGGTGCAGTTCAAAGAAGTAACGGCGGGCTACGCTCTGGTTAGCCTCAATAAACGCCCGCTACAACGGGATCTGGATGCACTGCTGTTGACGCTAATGCAGGCTACCGGCGGCATGATTTTACTGGGAATAATTCTGGCCAGTATTTTAGCCCGGCGCTTGAGCCAACCGATTCGTTCGCTGATGCAGGCCAGTGAGGCGCTGAGCGCCGGCCAATACCCGACAGTTGAGTTGGCCAGTCGTGGTGATGAGTTGGGAAAAGTGCTCAATACCTTTAATCAAATGGCCTCTGGGCTGGAAGGTAAGGAACAGGTGGAAAAAGCACTCTCTCGCTACGTCTCCCCCAATATAGCCAAACGCCTGATAGAGGGGCAGCACAGGGCTGAACTGGGTGGCTCCACTGTTGAAGCCAGTGTGCTTTTCTGCGATATCGTCGGTTTTACAGAAATGGCTGAGCGGCTGAACCCCGATCAGGTGTCTGAGGTGCTCAACCACTACTTCCACTACATCTCGCTGGCCAGTAGCAGTTGTGAGGGAACTGTAGACAAGTTCATTGGCGACTGTGTCATGATTGTTTTTGGCGTGCCTGAAACAGATAAGTACCATTCACTGCACGCAGTCACTTGCGGTGTACTGATTCAGGCCATTGCCGATAGAATTACTCGACAGCGTCAGTCGGTGGGACTGGCCACGGTTGAATTCAAAGTTGGCATCAACAGTGGCCCGGTGTTGGCAGGAAATGTGGGTGGCCATGAACGAATGCAGTTCACTGTGGTCGGAGATACCGTCAATGTCGCATCACGGCTCTGTGGACTCTGCTCACCTGGGGATGTGTTGATCACGGAGGAGAGTACCCATGAGCCGGGATTGGCTGAGCATATCCGTTTCGATACCATGTCCGATATCCGTGTGCGTGGGCGTAGTCAGCCGGTATCTCATTGCCGAGTCGATATTGATGGCTTTTCTGACGCAGAGATGATTAAGAAACATCTAGAGACAATTTTCCCAGATCAGGCTGAGGCATGAGATACAAACTCTTTCCCACAATCTGTTTAATACTGCTGCTGCCCGCTTGCGGGCCATCGCCGTTTCTTAAGGAGCAGTCACCAGAAAGTACTCTGAGTCCCCAGGAGCTGATTACCGAGGCGGATAAGTTGGTGGAGCAAGGAGAGTGGCAAAACGCTATTGATCTGTTGAAACGGGGAGAGACCCGCTATACCGATTCACCTGCTCTGCAAAAAAGAATCTGGGAGCTGTCATCACAATGGCAGGATATTGCACAGACCATCGAGAACAAAATTCTTATTGTGGAGACCAATGCACTGAAGCAGCGTCTGCGCTTGATGGAGGTACTGTCCAAGGGGGATGCGGATAGCTATCTTATCAAGACGCGCTTGCTGTTTTGGGAACAGTTGCTGAAGCAGAAGAGCAGTGAACTGCTGGCCTGCAGCGACTATCAACTGGAAAAGGAGCCCGCCTTGGCCAAGTTGTGTCTGGATCTGGCGGCGGAGATCGAATTGACGCCGGAGATCGAGCAACGTCTTGCAGCGTTCGATTTGCGCAAGGCCGAGCAGAAGAGTATTCAGCAGCAACAGAGTCAACGCATCCAGGGGAAAGAGGCTTTCACGAAAAATGGGGCAAAAAAAACCACCTCGAAACAGCGCGCCGCCCCCGGCGTGAACCCAGGACTTGGAGTAGGGCGAGTGCGAGCCGTCGTGGCACTCCCAACCGCGCATCTCGAGCAGCACCCCGCCGCTGGCCGCGACCAGCCCGCGC
>JAKSCN010000513.1 GCA_022360595.1 Chromatiales bacterium | reverse complement strand
TCGCCACTGGGAGAAGGAGTTGAAGCTCAGATGGTCGGCCAGTTGCAACAACTCAGGAAACTCCGCATCCGTATAGGCGGGGGAGTAGACATGCAGCTCTCGCCCGAAGGTCTCACTGGCCAGCTTGGCTTCATTGAGGGAGCTGGCCGTGCAGCCGTGCAGCACTTCGCGAATGATCGGGAAACTGCTCCACATCGCATAACCCTTCAGGGCCAGGATAATCTTGCACCCCGACTCACGCTGTACGCGCTCCATCAGGGCGAGATTACTACGCAGTTTGGCCTCCTCCAACACGTAACAGGGTGTTGGAACTTGGGCGATATCCAGCTCTGACATGGTCGGTGTTGTTACTCCGGCAGTGAGTCGATATCGATATCAGTCTCGATATCGGTCCAGGGCAGGCCGTACTTATTCAATGCCGCCATGAAAGGATCGGGATCGAACTCCTCCATGTTCCAGACGCCCGGGCGCATCCACTCATCGGTGAGCATCATCATGGCCCCGATCATCGCCGGGACACCGGTGGTGTAGGAGACCGCCTGGGCATTGGTCTCTTTATAGCACTCCTGGTGATCGCAGATGTTGTAGACATAGCGGCTGACCGGTTGACCGTCTTTGCTGCCTTTGGCGATAACACCGATGTTGGTCTTCCCAACAGTGCGTGGGCCCAGGCTGGCAGGGTCGGGCAGGAGGGCTTTCAGAAACTGAATGGGCACAATCTCACGCCCTTCGAACATGATCGGCTCAATGGAGTCGAGACCGATGTTGCGGAACACTTCTAAGTGCTTTAGATAAGCATCGCCGAAGGTCATCCAGAAGCGCATGCGCTTTACGCCGGGAATGTTTTTGGAGAGTGACTCCATCTCTTCGTGATAGAGCAGGTACATCTTGCGCTCACCCACCTGATCAAAATTGAAGGTGTGGTGGAACTCCATCGGTTTGGTTTCGACCCACTCACCGTTCTCGTAGTAACGGCCATTAGCGGTCACCTCACGGATGTTGATCTCCGGGTTGAAATTGGTAGCGAAGGCGTAGCCGTGATCACCGCCGTTACAGTCCAGGATGTCTACATAATCGATCTGATCAAAGTGGTGTTTCAGCAGATGGGCTGTAAAGACGTTGGTGACACCTGGATCGAAGCCGGAGCCGAGCAGTGCCATCAGGCCCGCCCGTTCAAAATGCTCCCGGTAGGCCCACTGCCACTTGTACTCGAATTTTGCCTCATCCAGGGGCTCGTAGTTGGCGGTGTCCAGGTAGTGCACGCCAGTTTCCAGGCAGGCATCCATGATGGTTAGATCCTGGTAGGGCAGGGCGACGTTGATCACCATTTTTGGTTTGACCTGATTGATCAGTTCAACCAACTCGGGAACATTGTCTGCATCGACAGCGGCGGTCTGAATAGTACGGCCGGTTTTCTCTGCAATCTCGCTGGCGATCTGATCGCATTTCGATTTGGTGCGACTGGCCAGACAGATACTGCTAAAAACTTCCGGAATCTGTGCACATTTGTGGGTGACTACGCGGCCAACACCGCCGGCGCCTATGATCAAAACGCTACTCATCTCAATCGTTCATCCAAAGCAGAGGTTACAGGAAAAGTGACGGGTCAGGCCGTACTCAATGGGGGCCTATTCTAATAGATAAATGCCCTGCCGGGATAGCATTGAGAAGCGAGGTTTTGAGACCGAATCGGAGAACCTGTTCAGGCCCCCGATTTGGTCTCAAAGGGGGCTATTTGGAGAGATCAACATCCTTGCCGCTGGCCAGGATAGCTTCGGTTCTCACGTCGAGATAGTCGTAGAAGCTGTTCGGGTACTTCTCATAGTGACGCTCGCCCACATAGCGCAGCACCTCGGTGAAATGGTAGGTGTAGAGCAAGCCGTCGATGCGCTGAATCTCGCGTCCTTTGTCGAACAGCACGATACCGGGGCGGTAGGTGAGGCCGAGCTTCTTGGCGAAAGCTTTTGGTGTGGTGGTGTTGCCATCCACATCGACAATTTTCTCCTCGGACAGAGCATCGAGTCTCACCACGGTGAAGTTCTCCAGCACCTTGTTGATGTCAGGATTACTCAGGTGTCCGTCATGCAGCGTGTTGCAGGCATCGCAGCCGCTGTCTTCAAATAGTACAGCCAGTGGTTTCTGGGCGGCTGTTTGAAGATTGCTGACCTTTTTGAATTGCGGGTGGTTTCGGAAGCTGTAATTATCCTTTTTCTGGCGGGCCTCGATGAAGTTGGCCAGGGTGGTATCCGTGTAGGCCTGCTCTTTGACATAGTCAAGCATGTGTTTAAAGGCCTCGACTGAGCGGTAGCCGTTGACTCGGGCCACGGTTTTGTTCTCTTTGTTGAGAAAGATTATAGTCGGGGTATAGCGTACCTTCAGCAGGCCTGCCAGCTCCTTTTCGCTCACCGTGGTATTCTCATCGAAAGCGATTTCGCGGTCGCCTTTGATATTGACGGCAATTACATCGAAGTTCTCTTTGATGAAATCGGTGTAGGGGGCGTTGGCGAAATTCTCATCGGCCATTTTGTAGCAGTAGGGGCAGCCGTTGAGATGCATGAAGAGAATGACATGTTTGTCGGAGTCGGCCGCCTCTTCCACATCTTCGGCAATATCGAGAAAACTCTCTTTAAACCAGCTCGGGTGTTCAGAAATTTTACCCCCGGTCACCTTGCCGGGTTGGGTTGCGGCTATTGCCGGGGTCATGGTGATCAACCATAGCAATAGCAGAGAGGCGAATGCAGTCGTCCGAATCATATCCAAATCCTCCTTTATCGATGATCATTGTTTTTATAGGACCTGATAATAGAACATCGGTAACCGCTTACCTATCCGGGTTTTCCTCTATAGTGGCCTATCGATGTGGTGCAGACTGTGTGTTTTAGTCAGCGCGGAAATCATTCCTGAAACAGGGAGCGGATTTTGTCTGCTGATTTCTGTCCGAGCAGGACATTTTTAATATGTCCCTGTTCGACTAAAACCAGGGTTGGAGTAGCTCTGACGTTGTATTTCTGGGCGAGGGTTAGATCCTCGGCTATATCGATACTGCGTATATTCAGACCTTC
>JAKSCN010000414.1 GCA_022360595.1 Chromatiales bacterium | reverse complement strand
TTGCCTCAGATGCCGGCTACGGTTTTATTGTGCAGTTGAAAGAGTTGTTCGCCAAGAACAAAGCGGGCAAAGCGCTGCTGACGCTACCCAAGGGGGCCAGGGTGTTGGCGCCGGTTGAGGTGAAAGATACCAATAGCGACCGGGTGGTGGCGATCACCAACGAAGGGCGGATGCTGGTGTTCCCGATCGCCGAGCTGCCGGTGTTGAGTCGTGGTAAGGGCAACAAGATCATCAATATTCCCGCCAAGCGGGTGGAGAGCCGCGAGGAGTTCGTGGTGGCGATTGCTTGTGTGCCGGAAGGGGGTAAGCTGACCGCCTATTCGGGTAAACGCCACATCACCCTGAAAGGTTCAGATCTGGATCACTACGAAGGCGAACGCGGACGTCGCGGGAATAAACTACCGCGTGGTTTTCAGAAGGTAGATGACGTTTCAGTGGAGTGAGCTAGGGCCTGTTGACACTAATTTGATCATCACTGCCAAAGCCATTTTATTGTCCAGCAAGGCAGAAGGAGCGCCGTGTAGTGAATCTACATAAGCGACTGATAACGCCGCTGGGCGAAAAAATGGACTTGGCCCCTCATAATATTAATAAGGGGGGTTGAGCCTAAAAAAGCACCACTCGGCGTTACTCGTCGCTTATTTGGAACGACCAAACTGCACTCCTCGTGCCTTGATTGGTGCTTTTTTAGGCTCAACAGTGACGATCAAATTAGTGTCAACAGGCCCTAGGATGTTACTGGCCTAGCTCTTGATCAATGGTTTCGTCAATCAGCGTCTCAATCTCCTGTTTAAGAGCCTGATTGAAACGTGCTTGAAACTGCTGCTCAAAATCGGCGGCAATCTCGGCAGCCACCTGTTCGGCAATTTTAGGAATGACAGGTGTCAGGTCTTTCATCAAACGATTGTGGAGCCGATCGCGCATGGCGGCAAGCAGGGCTTCGTGCTTTGGTAGATTGAGATTGAAGCTGCTTTGGGTTGTCCCACTTGGCGATAATACCGGCTCGGGTTCCAAGTCCTGATCAGGAATCGCAAGAATCTCATCATCGCTGTCCAGATGCTCTGGAACAACCACATCGTTCAGAATCGGAATGCCATCCTCGTCCAGCATAAGTTGAGGGATGCTATCAATAGGCGGCTGTTCGCCGGTCGAATGACTCGGCGAAGTGTCGCGGTTTGTGAAGTCTCGGAAACGGCTCATCGCTTAATATCGTGGGTTTGCATGGGGTAACCGCGATCGCGATAGAAGCGGTAGCGGTCCCGCCCCGCTTTGCGGATTTCAGGGTCGTGGTCGATCAACTCCGCTATGCGTTCAAAGCGGCTGAAGAAATCAGGTACGGTGGTTGCCAGATTGATCAACACATCGTGTTCTTCACCGGCGCTGTTGTCGTTGCCGATCAGAATCGGGTTCAATGTCGGGTCCGCGTTTTCGGTCAGGCCATGGGGGATAAAGCTACCATCGCGGAAGGTCCAGAGCAGGCGATCCATATGCCTCGACTCTTCGGCGGAACTGGTATGCAAGTAGATCCGCCGCCCCTGCTGCCAAGCTTTTTCGGCCAGGCGGCAGGCGAGGGCGTGACGGTTACCCGGCGCTTGTTCAGCCAATATGTAGAAATCGACCTGTGTCATTGCCGTCGTTATTTATCCAGTTTGCAGCGTTTTATCAGATACTGGGTCAACAGAGGAACCGGTTTACCGGTGCTGCCCTTGTTGGCGCCACTGAGCCAGGCGGTGCCGGCAATATCCAGATGCGCCCATTTGTACGCTTTGGTATAGCGCGCCAGGAAACAGGCGGCAGTAATGGTTCCGGCGCCTTTGCCGCCGATGTTGGCCATGTCGGCGAAGTTGCTGTCCAACTGCGACTGGTATTCATCCCACAGCGGCAGACGCCAGGCGCGGTCGCCACTGCGCTCACCAGCAGCCAGCAGATCATTGGCCAGGGTATCGTTATTACTCATCAGGCCGGAAGCCTTATCGCCCAATGCAACGATGCAGGCACCGGTCAGGGTGGCGATATCGATTACCACATCAGGGTTGAAACGCTTCGCGTAGGTGAGGGCGTCGCAGAGGATCAGGCGACCTTCGGCGTCGGTGTTGAGAATTTCGATGGTCTGACCGGACATACTGGTGACAATATCGCCCGGTTTGTTGGCGCTGCCGTCGGGCAGGTTTTCCGAGGCCGGGACCAAACCCACCACATTGATCGGTAGCTCCGCTTCGGCGCAGGCTGCCAATGTACCCAGAACGCTGGCGCCGCCGCACATGTCATATTTCATCTCATCCATTGCCGCAGCCGGTTTCAGGGAGATGCCGCCCGCATCGAAAGTAAGCCCTTTACCCACCAGCACCACCGGCTTGCTCTTGGCCGGGCCGCCTTTGTATTCGATGATGATCAGCTTGGCCGGTTCAGTGCTGCCACGCGAGACCGAGAGCAGTGAGCCCATGCCCAGCGCCTTCATGCGCTTCTCTTCCAGTACCTGAATATTGAGCTTTTTCGACTTTCGGCCCAGTGCCCGGGCCTGATCGGCAAGATAAGAGGGTGTACAGATATTGCCCGGCAGATTGCCCAGAGTCTTGGCCAGGGTGACGCCATGGGCGATCGCCTTGCCTTGAGTGATCGCCTGCTCGATCTGTTGACTCTTGCGTTGCTTGCCGATGAACAGTCCCAGTTTTTTCAAGGGACGGCCATTTTTTTCCGGTTCACTTTTGCACTGATCAAATTGGTAGAGGGCGTTTTCACTGGCAATAATAGTCTCTCGCAGGATTTTCGACAGACTCTCGTCTGCGGATACTTCGGGCAGTGCGCTGATTGCTTCGATTACATAGCTATTCTCCAGCGCTTTGGCAACGGCCGCTGCCGTACTGCGCACAGTTTTTATGCCGTACTCTTTTTCACTGCCCAGTCCCACCAGCAAGACCCGATCGCAAGCACTGCCTGGGATGTTGTAGAGCATCTGAATCTCGCCCGCTTTGCCCTGGAAGTCACCCTTTTTGAGGATTTTGCTGAGGGCGCCGCGGCTGTTCTTGTCGATCGCCTCAGCGGCGGCTGACATCTTTTTCTTGTTATAGACGCCTACCACCAGACAGGCGGTGCGTTGTTTGGTTATATCGCCAGTTTTCAGCAAGTAATCCATGCGGGGCTCCAGATCGGTCAGTTTGCTTTATGCAGCGTTGTTGTCTGCATAGGGTCCAATAGCGGTGTTAATTCTGGTTATAGTGGCAGATCATCGGCGGGATTTAAAGATATCCGGCGAGGAGTATGCCAACTGGCGCTGGTTTTGGGTGGGTAAGGCTACCTGAAGCATAGATATGTTAATAGACCCTAGTGCTTCAGGTAGTGTTATTTGCTGATGGGCGCTAAAGGCGGCCGATAGAGTAGTAGATGATTCCTTCTTTGCGCATCCGCTCCGGGTTGAACAAGTTTCGTCCATCGAAAATGGCGGGGCTGCTAAGTTCGTTTTTGATCAGGTTGAAATCGGGGCTCCAGAACTGTTTCCACTCGGTGACGATGATTAGCGCGTCGGCATCGTGCAGGGCCGCCTCTTTGGTGCCGAGCAGGGTCAAATCATCGCGTCGGCCATAGATGCGCTGACACTCATCCATCGCTTCCGGATCGAAAGCCTGAACGTTGGCGCCGGCTTGCCAGAGGGCTTCTATAAGCACTTTGGAAGGGGCTTCGCGCATGTCGTTGGTGTTGGGTTTGAAGCTGAGTCCCCAGAGTGCGAAGGTTTTGCCACGCAGATCCCCATCAAAATGGTCGTGGATTTTTTGGAATAGAATCTCTTTCTGACTCATGTTGACGGTTTCTACCGCCTTCAGAAGATGGCTGGAGTAACCGATGGTGTCGGCGGTACTGATCAGCGCCTTCACATCTTTTGGAAAACAGGAGCCACCGTAGCCGCAGCCCGGATAGATGAAGTGGTAACCGATACGTGAATCCGACCCTATCCCCTGGCGCACTGCTTCGATGTCGGCGTTGAGTTGTTCGGCCAGATTGGACATCTCGTTCATGAAGCTGATTTTGGTCGCCAGCATGCAGTTGGCGGCGTATTTGGTCAGCTCGGCGCTGCGGATGTCCATGACAATCAGGCGGTCGTGGTTGCGGTTGAACGGGGCGTAGAGTTCACGCATTTTGCTGGCCACCTCGTCGCTATCGGTACCGACGATAATGCGATCCGGCTTGGTGCAGTCGGCTACGGCTGCGCCCTGCTTAAGGAATTCGGGGTTGGAGACAACCTCAAAGTCGATCGTTACGCCACGTTGATCCAATGTAGTCCGTAACTTATTTCCGACCAGATCGGCGGTGCCGACCGGTACGGTGCTTTTATTGATGACTATTTTGGGCTGTTCCATGTGGGTGGCAATGGTCTCGGCAACCGCCAGTACATGGCTTAGATCAGCCGAGCCATCTTCGTCCGGTGGGGTACCCACCGCGATGAATTGAAACTCACCATGCTGAATGCCTACAGTGGGATCGGTGGTGAAGAGCAGCCGATTCTCCCGGTAGTTATGCTCCACCAAAGGGGTGAGGCCGGGCTCATAGATAGGGATGATGCCGTTGCGCAGCCCCTCTATCTTTTTCTCATCGACATCGACACAGCAGACATTATGTCCAGCGTCGGCGAAAACAGCGGCCTGCACCAAGCCGACATAACCTACCCCGTAAACGGTAATATTCATTGCAAAAAACCTGTAACAAAAAAGTCGGCTAATGCCGTTGAAAAGTCGAAAACATGTAACCGCAGATCACGCTTACAGGCGTTCGATTCTAAGAGTGGTTTGTTACAGAAATGTGCCGGTCATATTGTCGTTTTATTGAGAGAGCCAGGTACGAAATTCGGGGGTTATTTCGGTGCTCTCCAGGGAGAGACGATTGGTCTGTCCCTTTTCGGTATGTTCGAGCTGGGCAATCTGATAGAGATCATCGGGAGAGAGCCAGATTACCGTGTTGCGTTTTTGGCTGCTTGGCTCTTTTTTGAGTTTGATGGTGTCGCTTTCAGCGCCTTTAAAAGGGATTGTCTCGGAGGCGATTTTTTCGAATCGATACTCTTTCAGTTTTCCCCGTTTCAGAACTGGATAGTGCAGTTCGGTCTTCCCTTTAAGAAGGTCTCTCTGGAGTTGTAGCTGGTAGGAGAGCGGATCGAATACGCCTGGCTGAATCGGAATTACCCGGCTGTTACCGTTTTTGCTGTAGAGAGCCTCGTTTTTCTGCCAGTCGAAGGCTATCTCATAGACTTTGTTCTTGCCGAGAATATTGAATCGATAGAGATAGTGATGGGGAATCAGCCGATTATCGTTGCCGAGGCGAAACTGGCTCTTCTCCAGGATAGAGCCGAGAAAGCTTTTGCTCTCCTGCTGATAGGAGTAGAGTCCCTGATCGTCACGGGTCAATTTTCTTTCGGCTGTCAGGGTAAACAGGTTGTATTTGCCTGAGTAGGTGGCGAGTGTGAGCGTCTCCTCCGCCAGAGCGGGTTGGCATAGGCCGAGGACGATGGCAATGACGGGAACAATCAGTGATTTGAGTGTCAAAGGGGTATCCTTGTACCGGTGTTATAGTGCAAATGCTCCTGTTGTTGGAGCCTGATGATCAGCTAAGGTTCCTGGACGCTTCAGAATAGCATGGAGGAGCGGTTGAAATCTTGCCAGGGGGGTAATTGTCCGGTCATTAGTTTGATAGAATCGCGGTTTGCCGTGCGGGCGCTGCCGTATATGATGCGTGATTAGTTGATTGTTCCTGGGGCGGTTCCCCAGAGAAGGCATTATCTAATCATAATCCAATAAAGAGACTTTCTGTTGTTAACCATTATCGATCGTTACATTTTGCGTGAAGTCTTCAAGACCTTCATGGCGATTTTTATCGTCATTCTGCTGGTGGTCTTGGTGCAGGGCTATATCCGCATCTTGAAGCAGGCGGCGATCGGCGCTATCGACAGTCAATTGGTGATGAGCCTGGTGGGGTTGCGGCTGCCCGAGGTGGTTGGCCCGATCACACCGCCAACATTTTTTCTTGCCATTCTCTACTCGTTGGGACGAATGTACCGGGATAGTGAGATCACCGCACTCTCCGCCAGCGGCGTGAGCACGCTGCGCATTTTTCGGTCCTATATCGTTGCTGCAGTGCCTGTGGCGCTGATTGTGGCGGTATTGACCCTGGTGGCCGAGCCTTGGGCCAAAAAGACCAAGGTTGAACTGGTCGCGGCCCAACAGCAGCAAGCGGTAGAACTCTCAACCTCGGTGGCCGGGCGGTTTAATGAGTTCAGCCGAGGGGATGTGGTCTTCTATATCGAGGATATGTCGGACGATAAGACACGTTTGCAGAATATCTTTGTACAGAACAGGCAGAACGGCAAGCTGGGGCTGATTACCGCTACGGAAGGCTACCGTTATACTGACCAAGAGAGCGGGGCCAAATATATTGTTTTGACCGAGGGACGCCGCTATGAAGGGATGCCCGGCCAGCGCGATTACGTGGTGGGTGAGTTTCAGCAGTATGCCATACGCATTGATGAGGCTGAGGAGAAACAAGCCAAATTGAGCCCTAAGCAGATGCCGACATCGGCACTGATAGGCGCCACGGATATCCATATGCGTTCAGAGTTTGAATATCGCATCATGTTGCCGGTTGCGGTGCTGGTTTTCACCCTGATCAGCATTCCCTTGAGCAAATCGCTACCGCGCCAGGGCATCTATGGCAGTATAAGTATTGCGGTGCTGCTCTATGCACTCTTTTTTAATCTGCAGGCTATTTCCGGAGCCTGGATGATCGCCGGTATAACGCCTGCCTGGTTGGGGCGCTGGTGGGTGCATGTGGTGATGTTGCTGATTGCCAGTTTGGTGATGCTCTATAAGTCGCCCGAAATCGGCCGGCAGTTGAAACGGCTGGTGGGGCCAGGGCAGTGAGAATTCTGGATAATTACATCGCCCGGGCGGTTATTACCAGTACTATCGCCACCTTTGTGATTCTGCTTGCGTTGGTCGCCTTTTTTGAGCTGCTCAATGAGCTGGACGATGTTGGTGAAGGCGACTATCGGATCAAACATGTTTTCCTCTATGTGCTGCTGATTCTGCCGCGCATGGCCTATGAGGTTTTCCCGATTGTGGTGCTGCTGGGCAGTCTGATAGGGCTGGGTTCACTCGCCAACCAGTCCGAGTTGATCGCCATGCGTGCCGCGGGGGTTTCGCTGAAACGAATTATTTGGTCGGTGATGCGGGTCGGGGTGATGGCCATCGTGGTGGTGGTCTTTTTTGGTGAGGTGGTCGCACCCAATACTGAGCAGTATGCGGAGCGGATGCGCATGGAGAAGGTCTCCAAGCAGATCACGCTAAAGAGTAAGCACGGTTTTTGGGCCAGAGACGACAACGCCTTCATCAATATTCGCCAGATTCTACCCGGCAATCTGTTGCGCGATGTTTACATCTATGAGTTTGATGAGAAGAAGAAACTGATCGCCAGCACCCATGCCCAGACAGCCCAATATCAAGGTGATAGTTGGCAACTTAAAGGAATCAGTCAGAGCCATATTGGCGATCGGCAAATTAGCAGTACGCAGGTTGATGAAGCAACCTGGAACTCCATGCTGAATCCGAAGGTTCTCGATGTGGTCGTGGTGAAACCGAGCATGCTGCCGATCTGGGACCTCTACCAATATATCGCCTTTATGAGCGCTAACGGACAGGAGGTGGCACCTTACCAGGTCGCGTTCTGGGGTAAATTGGTGATGCCGGTGGTCACACTGATCATGATTTTTCTGTCGGTCCCTTTTGTGTTCGGCATATTGCGCTCCGTGGGGATCGGCCAGCGGGTCTTTTTCGGCACTCTGGTGGGCTTGGGCTTTTTCCTGCTGAATCGGATTTTCGGGCATATGGCCGTGGTCTACGAACTTAATCCGCTTATTGCGGCATCGTTGCCGGCCCTTCTCTTCTTTGCGGTGGGCCTCTGGTTTACCCGGCGGATTATCTGATACTGGCACTTCGTCCGATATTAGGGCCTGTTGACACTAATTTGATCATCACTGTTGAGCCTAAAAAAGCACCAATCAAGGCACGAGAAGCGCAGTTTGGTCGTTCCAAATAAGCGACGAGTAACGCTGAATGGTGCTTTTTTAGGCTCAACCCCTCTTTCCGAAATAATATGGGGGGCCAAGGCCATTTTTTCGCCCAGCGGCGTTATC
>JAKSCN010000507.1 GCA_022360595.1 Chromatiales bacterium | reverse complement strand
TCGGCGCGTTTAATGGCGAAAAGTCAGGTCATGCATTGAACAACAAGTTGCTGAAGACGTTGATGGCCGATGAGACGGCCTGGGAAGAGGTCACCTTCGAGGAGGATGATGCGGCACCTATCTCCTACATGAAGCCTGCCCACTCTGTGTAAGGAGAGAGCCTGTTAACACTTATGTTGGCGATTTTTGTGGCGACTGAGTCGCCGCAAGGCAGCGCTGAGTTTGTCGTCTTCGATGTGATCGGCAAGCTGCTCGATTAAAGTTGCATTCTCCCCGCTCAGATTACGGATTCTTCTGGGTGGGCGTTTTTGCGGTTGGCGTTGAAGCTGGACCCGTACCGAAATCTTTTCGATCTGTATCCCCTTACCTTTTAGCTGGCCAGTTAGTTGACGTGAAATAAAACGTAAACGACTGGCCCAGGCGGACGATACAGTATAAAGTATAAGGGTTTTGTCGCGCTTGATCGCTGCACTACAGTGCTCCCCCAGAGGGGCCGGCAAGAGCGTTCTCACCTGCTGCAATAGATCGTCGAATTCTCGGCTTTTTGCAGCTAATTGCTCCAATGTGGACTGTTTATGCAGAAAACTGCCGATCGCTTTTGGGTAACGGGGCTTCAATTGAGGTAACCGGTTTTATGAAAGTCATTGTCCTCTCCAAATTGTGCCACAAAACCGGCAGTCGGTCTTTTTCGATAGCCAGTTTGGCTGGCGCGTTGTTCATAATGCTGGCTGCTGTAGCGGGTGGTTCGCTTTGGTTGGGTTATGAATTGGGGCGTGGAGAAGGAGACATTGCCGCCGAGCCGGATCAGTCCGATGCGGTATTGGAGAGCCTGCTGAAAGAGCAGCAAGCGCTGTTGGATGATACCCGTCAAACTACCCAGGAGCATTTGGATGCATTGGCGATCCAATTGGGTGAGATGCAGTCGAGTATTATGCGCTTGGACGCCTTGGGCGAACGCCTTACCGAGGTGGCCGAACTGGATACCGAAGAGTTTGACTTCTCTGCACCGCCGGCCCGTGGCGGGATTGAAACCCCTGAGGGTATCGAGTCGGTTGAGTTGAGCGAGTTACTGGCAGAGATGAGTCAGCTTTCGAAAGCACTGGATGATCGTGAGCAGAAATTTGATCTGCTGGCCAATCTGATGGCCAGTTCCAAAGTGCAGGATGATATGGTGCCCCGCGGGCGCCCGGTTGCGAAGGGCTGGATTTCGTCACGCTATGGTACGCGTAAAGACCCCTTTACCGGGAAAAAGGCTTTCCACCATGGTGTCGATATTGCGGGTAAAAAGAATTCAGAGGTGACCGCAGTGGCCTCCGGTTTGGTTATCTGGGCCGGCAAAAAGAGTGATTTTGGCTATCTGGTGGAGATCAAGCATGCGGATGGGTACACCACCAAATATGCCCATAACAGCAAGATCTTCGTGAAGGCAGGTGACTTGGTGAAGCGTGGCGATGTAGTAGCCTTGATGGGCTCCAGCGGTCGCTCAACCGGTCCTCATCTCCACTTTGAGGTAGCCCGTAATGGCAAAACCATTAACCCCATCAAAGTGTTGAAGAAAAAGTAGCCGGACCAAGCTGTTCTGTGTGGTAGATCACACGGCTTTCCCCCTCTCTTGGGCTTGAACTTTTTCTATTAAGCCCACATCTAACAACTGGTTTTTAGGCATGAGTTAGTAGCGCTGAAACCCTGCAATTTGCGGCTGTTTTGCGGTATTATCTGCACTATTTTTATCCACCTCGGAAAGTTAAATTTCATGGTTAGCAAGATTCTCAGGAAAGTCTTTGGCAGTCGAAATGATCGCCTGGTGAAGCGGATGTTTAAGGTTGTCGCCAAGGTCAATGCCCTTGAGGCAGAGCTGCAAAGCCTTTCGGATGAGGAGTTGAAGGCCAAAACCACCGAGTTTAGGGAGCGATTGACGCAGGGGACTACGCTGGATGATCTGCTCCCCGAGGCCTTTGCCGTCGTGCGTGAAGCCGGGATGCGTGTGCTCGATATGCGCCACTTTGATGTGCAGCTTATCGGCGGTATGGTGCTGAATCAGGGCAAGATCTCGGAAATGCGCACGGGTGAGGGGAAAACACTGGTTGCAACTCTGGCTGCCTATCTCAATGCGCTGCCGGGTAAGGGCGTGCATGTAGTAACCGTAAACGACTATCTGGCGCGCCGTGATGCCGCTTGGATGGGTAAGCTTTACAACTTTCTGGGTCTTAGTGTCGGAGTTATCAACTCGGGTAGTGGGATGGGGCCTGATGAAGCCTCCTATCAGTTCGATCCCGATTATGATGGCGCGGCCGGCGGTTATACCCATCTGCGCAAAGTGACCCGCCGCGAGGCCTACCATTGTGATATCACTTACGGCACCAATAACGAATTTGGCTTCGACTATCTGCGTGACAACATGGCGTTCTCTGCAGAGCAACGTACCCAGCGCGAAAAGTTTTTCGCTATTGTCGATGAGGTTGACTCCATTCTGATCGATGAGGCGCGTACACCGCTGATCATCTCTGGTCCCACCGAGAGTAGCTCCGAACTCTACACCAGCATCAACACCATTATCCCCCACCTGACCCGCCAGGACCCTATCGAGGGTGAAGACGGCAAGCCGGATTTCGGTCCGGGCGACTACTCGGTGGACGAGAAAGCCAAGCAAGTTTATCTGAGCGAAGATGGCCACCAGAAGGTCGAAGATATGCTCACCGAGATGGGCCTGCTTAGCGAGGACTCCAGCCTGTATGACAGCGCCAATATCGGTTTGATGCACCATGCGACCGCTGCGCTGCGCGCTCATGCACTGTTTCAGAAAAACGTTGATTACATCGTCCGAGATGGCGAGATCATTATCGTTGACGACTTTACTGGCCGTACCATGCCTGGGCGTCGTTGGTCTGAAGGGTTGCACCAAGCTGTGGAAGCGAAAGAGGGGGTGGCGATTCAGCAAGAGAATCAGACCCTGGCGTCGATTACCTTCCAGAACTATTTCCGGCTTTATGAAAAACTTTCCGGTATGACCGGTACAGCCGATACCGAAGCCCCTGAGTTTTTGCAGATCTATGGCCTGGAAGTGGTGGTTATTCCCACCAATAAGCCGATGGTGCGTGACGATATGGGGGATCTGGTCTATCTCACCGCAGAGGAGAAGTATCAGGCGATTATCGATGACGTTAATGACTGTATTTTGCGTGGTCAGCCCGTGCTGGTCGGTACTGCGTCGATCGAGACCTCCGAGCTGGTTTCCAAACTGCTGGAGCAGAATAAGATCAAGCACCAGGTGCTGAATGCCAAGCAGCATGAACGCGAAGCGTTGATTGTGGCTGAGGCGGGTCGCCCGGGTGCTGTAACCATCGCTACCAACATGGCGGGGCGTGGTACCGATATTGTGCTGGGCGGTAACCCCGATATGGAGATCGAAGCGTTAGGCATCAATCCTGATTCGGCTGAAGTCGAGAAGATCAAAAGCGACTGGAAAGAGCGCCACCAGCAGGTGCTGGAGGCGGGTGGTCTGCATGTGGTCGGTACCGAGCGCCATGAATCACGCCGTATCGACAACCAATTGCGTGGCCGCTCCGGGCGTCAGGGCGATTCTGGTTCAACACGTTTCTATCTCTCGCTGGAAGATAATCTGATGCGTATCTTTGCATCGGATCGCGTTTCTGGGCTGATGCAGAAGCTGGGCATGGAGCAGGGAGAGGCGATTGAGCACCCCTGGGTGACCAAGGCGATTGCCAACGCTCAGCGTAAGGTCGAAGGGCGCAACTTCGATATTCGTAAACAGTTGCTCGACTACGATGATGTCGCCAATGACCAGCGTAAGGTGGTTTACGAACAGCGTAATGACCTGATGGATGTGGATGATATTGCCGATTCCATCGCCGCTATTCGTGAAGAGGTGGTGGATGAGGTGGTCGACGGCTACATTCCCCCCCAGAGCATGGAAGAGCAGTGGGATATTCCCGGCCTGGTTGAGGGTCTGGAGAGGGAGTTTGGTGTCAACTACCCGGTGCAGCAGTGGCTGGATGAAGATAACAGCCTGCACGAGGAGACGCTGCGTAAGCGTATCGTCGAAGAGCTGGAGAAGGAGTACGCTGCCAAAGAGGCATTGGTTGGCAATGAGAATCTGCGCATGTATGAAAAGGCGATTATGCTGCAGATTCTTGATGGTAACTGGAAAGAGCATCTGGCGGCGATGGACTATCTGCGTCAGGGGATTCATCTGCGTGGCTATGCCCAGAAGAACCCTAAGCAGGAGTACAAGCGCGAAGCTTTTGAGATGTTCTCTCACATGCTTGATGGTATTAAGAAAGAGCTGATAGGTGTTCTGAGTCGGGTTCAAGTGCAGTCACCTGAAGAGATGCAGGTTGAGCAGCAGGAGCAGGATGCCTCTGATTTTCAGTTCAAGCATGAAGAGTTCACCGGTTTAGGTGGTGAAGAGGCGCCTCAAGAGGCGGAGCCGGCAGCAGAAACACAACAGCCATTTGTGCGTGCAGATAGAAAAGTAGGCCGTAACGAACCTTGTCCATGTGGTTCGGGCAAAAAATACAAACAGTGTCACGGGAAACTTAGCTGATGACTGCCCAAGATCCTGATTTTGTTCCCGTACCTGGTATTCGATTAGGTACAGCCGCCGCAGGTATTAAATATACGGATCGTCAGGATCTGGTGCTCATCGAGTTAGCGGAGGGCTCAACCTGTGCCGCGGTGTTTACCCGCAACGCTTTCTGTGCGGCCCCAGTGGTGGTTGCCAAGGAGCACCTGGTGGCGAACTTGCCCAGGTACCTATTGATCAATTCGGGCAATGCTAATGCAGGTACAGGTGAAGAGGGACTGAAGGCCGCTCGTGAGAGCTGCAAAGCAGTGGCGGCGGTGCGTGATTGCGACATCAGCCAGGTACTCCCGTTTTCGACAGGCGTTATCGGCGAGTCTCTGCCGGTTGATAAGATAGCTATCTCAGTGCCTGATGCGTTGAGTTCTCTGAACGAAAATGGGTGGGATGCTGCCGCGCGGGCAATTATGACCACCGATACGGTGCCTAAATTGGCTTCGCGCCAATTTGAGCACGATGGTCAGCGGATTACTGTCACCGGCATGTCCAAGGGATCAGGTATGATCCGCCCCGATATGGCCACGATGCTTGCCTATGTCGCTACCGATGCGATGGTCGATCAGCATCTTCTGCAAAGCTGCCTGGAACAGGCAGTGAATCCGTCATTTAATAGCATTACGGTGGATGGAGATACATCAACTAATGATGCTTGTGTGCTGTTGGCCAGTGGCGCAAGTGGCGCAGCGCCTATAACCAACTCCGAGAGTCAGGCCTATGCCGATCTCTGTGCGGCCGTGCTTGATGTCTGCATGGAGCTGGCGCGTGCAATCGTCAAAGATGGCGAGGGCGCTACCAAGCTGGTAGAAGTTTCTGTTGAGAGTGCGGCTACAGAGAAAGAGGCACGTGATGTCGCCTACACAATTGCCCATTCCCCGCTGGTCAAGACAGCGCTGTTTGCGTCTGACCCTAACTGGGGGCGTATTTTAGCCGCAGTTGGCCGGGCAGGTGTCGAGCAACTCGATATCGACAAAGTCAAAATCTGGTTGGGTGATGTCTGTATTGTTCGTGATGGCGGCCGCTCTGATAATTACTCCGAGCAGGCCGGACAGCGGGTAATGGATCAGCCGGAGATCCTGATACGGGTCGATTTAGGGCGTGGTGAGTCGTCAGTAGCTGTGCTTACCTGTGATTTTTCCTACGATTACGTCAAAATTAACGCTGAATACCGCACCTGATCTCACAGAAGGTTTATCTTCAGTGTCTACCACCAAACTGGTTCATGTTGCCGTTGCCGCCATAGAGCGGGATGGTGAAGTGTTGTTAAGTAAACGTCCTGACCATGTCCATCAAGGGGGACTATGGGAGTTTCCGGGAGGTAAAGTTGAACCGGAAGAGTCTTTAGGCCAGGCGCTGGTTCGTGAGCTGCAAGAGGAGTTGGGGATAGAGGTTGAGCGGCATCGACCGTTGATTCGAGTTACTCACCATTATCCTGATAAGTCTGTTCTGTTGGATGTACATAAGGTTCTGGTTTATTCAGGAGAGCCCAGTGGTTGCGAAGGGCAATCGTTGGGTTGGGTGCCGCTTGATAAGTTGGAGCAATATCCGATGCCGGCTGCTGATAAACCCATCGTTGATGCACTGCACCTGCCCGATAACTATCTGATTACCGGGAACAATCCGCAAGACAGTCAACAGTTCCTGCAATCTCTGGGGCATGCCTTGGATGCCGGAATAAAGCTGGTGCAACTGCGGGCCCCCGAGCTTTCTGAGCAACGATATCGACAGCTTGCAACTGAAGCAGTGGGGCTTTGCAACGAATATGGTGCAGAGCTGCTTCTCAACGCTGCACCAGAGTTGACCGCAGAGGTTGGTGCTCAGGGAACGCATCTGAATAGACATCGATTGATGGCGCTGACAGAGAGGCCTTTGCCTCCTGAGTGTTGGGTGGCTGCGTCGTGCCATAATCTGGCTGAATTGGAGCAGGCTGAGCGTTTAGGGCTGGATTTTGTGGTGCTGTCTCCAGTATTGCCAACAGTCAGTCATCCTGATGGAAAAGCTCTCGGATGGGAGCACTTTGAGCAGCTTTGTCAGCAGATCTCGATACCTGTCTATGCATTAGGGGGGGTGGGTTCAGAACACGTTGAAATAGCGCAAACTAGTGGTGCCCAAGGGGTTGCAGGCATTCGCGCTTTTTGGAGTGAGCATTAGTTAACTCTGGTTCTGATCGTGCTCCGGCGGTAGGTAAGGTGCACCGCTATCCGACTGTTCCGGTATCTTGTAGCCCTCTTCTAACCACTCACCCAAATCAATGAGTCGGCAGCGCTCGCTGCAGAACGGGCGCCAAGGGGAACTGCTGTCCCAAACAATCGGTTTTTTGCATGTCGGGCAGCTCACCTGCGGTTTTTTATCGGTCATGGTATTCAAAGAATACAACAGTTGAGGAAGAAGGTGACATCTTCCTTGATTTGAGAGGGGCGCTCTGT
>JAKSCN010000603.1 GCA_022360595.1 Chromatiales bacterium | reverse complement strand
GCGTGAGCTGGCTAAGTTCTGGGGTGGCGTTCTGGGCTTGGAGCCCGATTTACGTGAAGATCAAGATGACCCACGCTATCTCCATCTGAATGGTCGCCCGGATGATCCGAAAATATTGCTTCAGAGGGTTGATCACCCCAGCCGTGTGCACTTCGATATTGAAACCGATGATATTGATGCGGAAGTGATGCGTCTGGAAAAACTGGGTGCGAAAATTATTGAGAGAGTCGAAACCTGGGTGGTGATGGAAGCGCCCAGTAAACACCGTTTTTGTGTCATTAACCCTATACGTTCCGACTTTAAAGATAATTCCAATCAATGGGAATGAACTTGATCTGAATAGTCGCCTCAGACCCTGTAAATAACTCTGCGTAGCTGCTGGGGTGAAACATAATCTCTCAAGCAGTCTTCGAATTCGATCCTAAATCGGTTCAAGGCCATTTTCCAATTTCGAATGGGTTTACTCCATAATGATGCCTTGTAGTGGTGAGTTGGCGCTGTCCAATAAACCTTAAAGCAACGGCTATTATTTTAAGGAGAGTATTCTCTTTTCTGAGAAAACGGTGCACTGAAGGGGAGCGATATGAGTCGTCCTGTTGTAGCTGATAACAAGCCCAGACAGGTTGTCTTGAAGAAGGGCGAGGAGTATTACTTTTGTGTTTGCGGGCGTTCCGCTAGTCAGCCTTTCTGCGACGGATCACATAAGGAGACCAGCTTTTTACCCAAAGCATTTATCGCGGAAGAGGATGGCGAGGCCTATCTCTGCGCCTGCAAACATACCGGTAATGCACCTTTCTGTGACGGTACCCACAAGCAGTTTAGCCGGGAGCAGGTGGGCAAAGAGGGCTCCGGTGTTCAGGCACAGCAGGGCAGTGCCCCGCAGGCGACGCCAACGGTAGAAGAGCCAACTGTCGCGCTTATCCATCAGCTTGCCAGAGAGGGGTTATCAAACCTGGGGCACCACGGCCCGATGACAGCCATGGGAGTGCCTCGTCATCTGCTGCCACATTGGGATGATCTACAAATTATGGTGGCGCAGATGGCGACGAAGCCACTGATGGATGATCATCCTGTGGATACCGAACTGGTTGTTGGGCCCAAAGCAAAACGGCCGTTGATACTGTCAATGCCCCTGCTCGTGTCGGATATGAGTTTTGGCGCTCTCTCCGAAGAGGCCAAGATAGCCATGGCGCGGGGCGCCGAGCTTGCGGGAACAGGTATCTGTTCTGGCGAAGGGGGGATGCTGCCGGAGGAGCAGGCGGAGAACTCACACTATTTCTATGAACTGGCCAGTGCCAAGTTCGGTTATAGCGAGGCATTGCTGGATAAGGTGCAGGCCTTTCACTTTAAAGGGGGGCAGGGCGCCAAGACAGGCACAGGTGGTCACCTGCCCGCTAAAAAGAATGTGGGAAAAATATCCCAGGTGCGCGGGATACCCGAAGGCCAACCGGCTATCTCTCCCCCAACATTTCGTGAGCTGGTGACAGTGGCGGATTTTAAACGCTTTGCGGCCCGGGTAAGAGAGATCAGTGGTGGTATTCCCATCGGCTTTAAGCTCAGCGCCAACCATATTGAACAAGATATACAGTTCGCTTTGGATGTAGGTGCTGACTACATTATTCTGGATGGCCGGGGTGGTGGCACAGGCGCCGCACCGCAGATTTTTCGTGACCATATCAGTGTACCCACCATACCGGCGTTGGCGCGTGCTCGGCGTTTTCTGGATCAGCAGGGGGCGACAGGGCGTGTGACGCTGATTATTACCGGTGGACTGCGTATGCCGATGGACTTCGTAAAGGCGCTGGCCCTGGGGGCGGATGGTGTGGCTATCGCCAACAGCGCCATGCAGTCGATCGGCTGTGTTGCTGCCAGAATCTGCAACACCAACAACTGTCCTTCCGGGGTTGCCACCCAGCGACCTGAGCTGCGCAAGCGATTGGATGTGGATAAATCGGCCCGACAGCTCTACAACTTTTTGAACTCTTCCGTCGAGCTGATGTGTGTTATGGCGCGTGCGTGCGGTCATGATCACCTGAACAAGTTCAATAAGTATGACCTCGCTACCTGGCACAGTGAGATGGCGAAATTGGCCGGCGTGAGCTACGCCGGATTCGAAGCGTGAATAGATGTGAAACTGATTGCTATAGCAAAGGCATAGAGTCTTCTAAGGAATTTACGCCAAATCGCCGATAATTTTTTACGAATACCTTGAGAGTGATGATTTACGCCGATGTTGTTGTGAAACAGAAGTAAGTGCAAAAGGAGAGAAAATGGATTTGGTGCATTGTATTTACTGCAGCGCTTCAACCAATGAAGCGTTGAGTAGCGAAGAGTTGGAAGTGCTGCTTGAGGAGAGCCGCAAGAATAATGAGGCGCTTAATGTGACCGGGATGCTGCTCTATCATGCGGGCTCTTTTTTCCAGGTGCTGGAGGGGGAGCGTGCTGTTGTGGAGGGGATCTATGACAAGATCACCAAGGATTCGCGCCATGCCGATCTCATTAAACTGATTGTTGAGCCTATCGAGGAGCGGGCCTTCGCTAAGTGGACCATGGGATACCCCAGGGTCAGCGCGGCTGATTTGGCAACTATCCCCGGCCTCAATGACTTCTTTACCAAGGGAGGCTCCTTCCTTGAATTGGAAGAGGGACGCGCAAAGACCCTGTTGGCCGCGTTTAAAGAGGGGCAGTGGCGCTCTTCGTTGGAGTAGTTGCCGTCACTTCTGGATAGGGCGCGCTCATTGATGGATGCAGAGTGGTTGTCTGCGTTTTTCTGCAGGCCCTGTGGCAGTGTTAAAGGCTCTCAAAGTGAAAGGCTTTTCACTGGTGGTCAAGATCCGGGGCTATAGTGAAGAGTATTCGTATGGGCAGTGATGATTACGACATTCACGGAAAACCGATGGCATGGTCGCCATGAAACTAAAGTCACTGCTTGTGAGCAAGGCTTAGGGCCTTGTTCAATCCCTCAGCCCAGTCATCTGCAAAAAATTCTATGGACTCAATAAAGTCAGGGTCGTGGCTGCGCTTGTTGATGGTGCAGTGAATGACTACGCTGTTTTCATCCTGATCGGCGGTGACAGTCCAGGC
>JAKSCN010000462.1 GCA_022360595.1 Chromatiales bacterium | reverse complement strand
GCCTGCAGGATACCGACTGGACTTACACTTGGTACAACACGAACAGTACGGTCAATGGTGGTGATGTCGGCACATTAGCCGGTGGGAGTTGCGGTGCTACACTGGCCGGCGGTTGTGATAGTTCGGCGTATATTGATGCGATCAATGCCGCAAACTTATGTGGGCACAGCGATTGGCGCCTGCCTACGCGAAAGGAGTTGCTGCAGTTGATCGATAACAGTGTGCCATACGGTGCACCGTCTATTGATCAAGATTGGTTTCCGAATGCGACCACCAATTGGGTTTGGTCTGCGACACCCAGCGCGAATGACACCACCTCTGCATGGGGGGTGTCCGCCGGTTTCGGTAGCTCTTATGAGGTCACCAAAGAAACTCCTCAAATGCTAAGAGTAGTCCGTGATGGGCTTTGATTGGTGTATCTGCGAAGAAATAGTTTGCTCATGAGTAATATTCAATGCAAATCTCAATCTAGGAGTCAGTGGATGTATAAGCGAATTGTATGGGCACTCTATGTTGGTGCCCTATGCTTGCCGAGTGCCACGCTGGCGGATGTTACCTGTAACAATGAGAATACGCAGATGAGCGAGTCCACGCCCAGTGCGGATTTTATAATCAACAACGATGGCACGGTGACCCATGTTAAAACCGGGTTGATGTGGATGCGCTGCAGTTTGGGGCAGACCTGGAATGGTACTGACTGCAGCACTGGCAGTGTGATGTCTTACCAGTGGCAGAGTGCTTTACAGACTGTGGAAGCGATCAACAGTGGTCAGTCCGATCAGGATGGTGATCAATTTGCCGGCTATGCAGGATATGAAGACTGGCGCCTGCCCAATAAAAATGAGCTTGAGTCGATTGTGGAACCACGCTGCTGGAGCCCAGCGGTAAATGCAGAGATATTCCCAAACGCGCGAAGTTATTGGTATTGGTCTTCAACTCGACACACATTCAGTAGCAGTATGGCTTGGCGTGTCGATTTTGATGCCGGTTCTGTCGGTACTTGGCATAAGACGAACTATTATGGGGTTCGTTTGGTTCGAACTGCACAATAAATGTAAGACAGGGGCATTTAGTTATTGCCAAGCCTCTTTCATGGCTGCCACTATCATCTAATTCTTTCCAGTATTCTTTATAAGCGAGTATTTTGACTCAAGCGGCCTGCAACGACGCTATTTTGTAGAAACCAGGGCTTGGTTCAGCGCAATGATCCGGTCAGCCAGTGCCTGATGACCGGCAAACAGTAGGCCACGATGATTCATGAAGGTGCTATCCGGCCGGTTAAGGTCCATCGGCTGGCCGTAAATGTCGGCAGCCACGGCTCCAGCTTCGTTATAGAGGCAGGCGGTAGCGGCATAGTCCCATAAGCTGCCGCCGCTATTGCCGGTGCGGGTATATTTGAAATAGCAGCTGTTGGAGGTTTCGAGAATGCCGCAGGCGTTCATTACCGCACCTATCCGATACTGAATCTCGCTGCCGTTGAGGCCGAGCTGGCGGGCTATCTCATCCAGACCGGTTTGGGTCTGTTCCAGCCAGGGGTGGGCCTGAAAGCT
>JAKSCN010000451.1 GCA_022360595.1 Chromatiales bacterium | reverse complement strand
GTTTATATCGTGCATCTGGAAGCCCTAAAGGCCAATATGAAGGGTATTCCAAAAACAGTACAGAGCACCCTGGCGCAAAAACTGATGACTGCCGCTGGAATTATCACCGGAATCTGTCTGATCGGATTAGCAGTCTATTACGGTATCGGCTGGATCAAAACCTTCGCGGGTGATGCTGCCATCTATATCGTCGGCGCCGCCGTGCTGGCCATCTATGTGGCCCTGCTGAAATTTGCCACACGCTACCCGGAACTGGAGGTAGACGACCCTAACGATCCCGTGCTGAAACTCCCTGAAGTAGGCCCCACCGTAAAAGTCGGTCTCTATTTTCTACTCCCGATTGTAGTGCTGATGTGGTGTCTGGTTGTTGAGCGCTTCTCACCCGGCCTCTCTGCATTCTGGGCGACACTGTTCATGATTTTTATTGTCCTGACCCAACGTCCACTGCTCGCCAAATTACGGGGTCAATCCGGCAAGGGCACCTGGATGCACGGCATCAATGACTGTATTGAAGGATTGGTCAATGGCGCACGCAACATGATCGGTATCGGCGTGGCCACTGCAGCCGCCGGTATTGTCGTTGGCACCATCACACTCACCGGTATCGGTCAGGTAATGATTGAGTTCGTTGAGTTTATCTCGGGTGGTAATCTGCTGCTGGCCCTGATCTTCACCGCCGGCATCTGCATCATCCTGGGCATGGGCTTGCCCACAACGGCGAACTATATTGTAGTCTCCAGTCTGATGGCGCCTGTGGTCGTCGCACTCGCCTCCGCAAACGGTGTCATCGTACCACTGATTGCCGTACATATGTTCGTCTTCTATTTCGGGATTTTAGCCGACGATACACCACCTGTTGGTCTGGCCGCATTTGCCGCGGCGGCTATTGCTAAAAGCGACCCGATCAGAACCGGTATTCAAGGGTTCACCTACGATATTCGAACCGCCATTCTGCCATTCCTGTTTATATTCAATACCCAGTTATTGATGATCGGCATCGGCAACTGGTTTGAACTGCTCCTGGTTATCAGCAGTGCCGTAATAGCTATGCTGCTGTTTGCCGCAGCCACACAAGGTTACTGGCTAACCCGCAGCAAGCTTTGGGAATCAATTGCACTGCTATTGGTCGCCTTCACACTATTTCGGCCCGGTTTCTGGTGGGATGAGGTCTACGATCCGATCTCCAGAATCCAACCCACAGAGATTGAAGCGATCGCTGAACAGGTGCCCAATAATCACAATCTTCGCATGATTGTTCAGGGTGAAACCCTGGATGGAAAATTTGTACGTAAAACTATCGAACTGCCACTCGGCGAATCGGGTCCAGGCCATCAGCGGCTGATGAACGCAGGCATAGAGACCCGGGTAGAAGATAACAAAGTGTTGGTCGACAACGTTGTCTTCAGCAGCCCCGCACAGAGCGTCGGTATCGATTTTGATTGGGAGATTACCGAACTGCATATCGAAGCAGATCGTCCGCCAAAGCAGTTGATGTTTATCCCCGCTGTGATCTTATTGGGCTTCGTTGGTTTGATCCAAAAGCGGCGCAAAATGAAACTGGCTAAATCACCGGCAACGACTTAATAGTGCAAGGATCTGGTTATGTTTAACTCAATATTAATGCCTATCGATCTGCAAGATACTCATCTCGCTATGAAGGCGATCAAGATCGCGATAGATGAAGCACGCAAACATGACGCTGAAATTCATGTGTTAACCGTAATGCCGGGATTTGGCATGCCCATGGTCTCAACATTCTTTACAGATAATAAAACCATGAAAGATGCTATGAAAACAGTGGCAAAGGAGTTGAAGAAGTGCATCGCATCCAACTTTCCGAAAGATATAAAGACACATCCCCACATTACCGAGGGCAACCCGGCAGAGCGTATTCTGTATCAGGCGGAAAAACTATCAATTGATCTCATTATCATCCCTTCACATGCACAAAGTTTAGGGCAGGTATTCCTCGGCTCTTGTGCAACCAAGGTGGTGGAACACGCACGCTGCTCAGTAATGGTGGTGAAAGGTTAGTTTTTATTAGTGCTAACAGACTCTAGGCCCTGAATCCATTCAGGGCCAGTGAACTCCCCGTTAATGAGTAACAGGAATACGGCGAGGCTGCTCTACCGGCTTCTTAGGGATAACCACTTCCAGCACACCGTGCTTACCCGTCGCTGAAATTTCACTCACCGCGACTGTTTCCGGCAATCTAAAGCGGCGCTCAAAATCACCTGATATCCGTTCACGCCGATGAATCTCAACACCCTCTTCACTTGCCATGGCTTCACGCTTACCGGCAATCACCAGCACATTGTCATCCATCGACACTTCAATAGACGCCGGATCAACACCTGGAATATCCGTTAATAAAATATACTTCTCTTCTGTCTCAACAATATCGGCCGCCGGTATCCAGCTCTCCACTTTGACCTGATGGCCATTAGAGGTCTGTAAAAAACGACGTATCTGACGATCCATATCATCAAACAGGGACCAGCGATTATTCGTGGCTAAATATGTCATAGCTATCTCCAAATTTTGTCATCAATAAAACTTGCATAGAGATTTGGGGATAGAAAAAAATCTTTTCAAGGGTGGAATTACACATAATTTTTTACCCCTTGAAATCATCCAAACCGACACCATACTTGTTATTTACCACGACCAAATACTGCTGATCAGCCGTTACTTCAGATCAGAAACCCTATTCAGGTGGAGACAGAGATGACGACTGAACGACTACCGCTACTGATCGAACCCGAACAGTTATTACCCCTGCTTGATAACAGTGGAATTGTCATTGTCGATCTGTCCAAGGCGGCCACACATCAGCAAGCCCACATACCTGGCGCACATTTTCTTGACTATGACCAGATTGTAACTGCTGAAAAGCCGGTAATGGGACTACTGCCTGATAGCCAGACCCTAGAAAAAATATTATCCAGACACGGCATTACTAATGAAAAGCATATCGTTGCCTATGATGACGAAGGGGGTGGCAAAGCGGCCCGCCTGCTTTGGACCTTGGAGTGCATGGGACATAGCCGTTTTTCACTGCTGAATGGCGGCCTGCACACTTGGCTCAACGAAGGCTATCCCTTAACCGATCAACCAACCACCATTGCTCCAGCGGTATTTTCTGCAGCCCCCAATAATGTACCTGTCGCCGATCGTGAGTACATTTTGAGTAAGCTGAAAAATAGCGCCACTGTGCTGCTTGATGCCCGGACGGCCGATGAGTACAACGGTGTACGGCGCTTTGCTGAACGTGGTGGCCATATTCCCGGAGCCGTTCACTTTGATTGGGTAACCGGCATGGACCCGACACGCAATATGCGTATGCACTCAGCGGAGCGACTACTTGAAGAGCTGGCCAAACGTGGGATCACTCCCGACAAAGAGGTAATCACCTATTGTCATACCCACCACCGCTCATCCTACAGTTACATGATGCTAAAGATACTCGGCTTCAAACAGATAAAAGGGTATCCTGGTTCTTGGTCGGACTGGGGTAATCGCCAGGACACCCCTATAGAAACCTGAGTAAATAGTATTGCCGTAGAGTGTTGTATGCGCCAAAAGCGGGGCAGTTCCCCCTATAAAAAACTTCTGCTTTTTTTGATTGCCATCGCGGCCCTGCTGGGCGGTTACTACTGGGGTAACCAGTACGCCGTTCAGACAACGGACTATCTCAACCTTCATCCACTGGCTTCACCTGTCACCATAAAGGCTGTCAACTTAACCCATTACGGCACCCAACAGCGATTTTCTGAGAAGAATTTTCAAGGCAAATGGAGCTTGGTGTTGGTTGGGCATCACGACTCAGCCATCTCCAATGACCAGCTAACCTTGGCCGTACAGATTTACAACCGATTGGCGGACAAACCCGATTTGCAAGATAGCGTTCAGGTAATTTTTCTGGAACTTGATACCAACGCCACACCTGCTCAGGCGATCAACTATGTCAGACGCTACCATCCTGGCTTCATCGCTATTGGGGGCGATAGGACAGAAATTGAGTCGCTCACCAAGCAGATCGGCGCCACATACAAAATCACCACCAAGGGCACCGACCCTCAACAGATTGATCACAGCACCAGCATGGCGCTGATCACCCCAACCGCTCAGCTCGCGGGAGTGTTTACCGGCAGAGTAGATGCAGTTAGTATCTCTGCCGACATCAAAACCTTGGATAGAGAGCGGTAACATCATGAGTTCAGCCAACAACACCCCATCCGATGCAAGCCTAGCGGATCGGCTCTTCGCCTTCATCCTCTATCTACTGCCCCATCACCTGCTCTCCCAACTGATGCATTGGCTCACCCGTTGTGAATGGGTGCCTCTGAAAAACCTACTGATTCGGGGCATAATCAAGCTCTATAAGGTGGATATGGCGCTGGCTGAACAACCAGACCCAGAGCAGTACCCGACTTTCAACGCTTTCTTTACCCGCGCCCTCAAACCGGATGTTCGCCCGATCAGCAATGAAGCATCCACCATTGCCTCCCCAGTGGACGGTGCTGTAAGCCAGGCCGGTGATATTGCCGACGGGCGCATTTTCCAGGCCAAAGGCCAGGACTACTCCCTAGAAGAGCTGCTCGGTGGCGACGCGGAATGGACCGAGCGCTTCAGCGATGGGAAATTCGCCACCATCTACCTCTCTCCCCGCGACTACCACCGTATCCACATGCCACTGGCCGGTGAGCTGAAACGAATGATTCACATCCCCGGGCGACTGTTCAGTGTCAGCCCATCAACCACACGCGCTGTACCGCGCCTATTCAGCCGTAATGAGCGTGTGGTGAACTTGTTCGAGACCGATCACGGACCCATGGCGGTCATTATGGTGGGTGCTATTTTCGTGGCCAGCATGGACACAGTCTGGGCTGGCACCGTAGCGCCTATCTCCCAGCGCATCAACCAGTGGGACTACCAGCAACGCTCCTCTTTACCGGTAAACCTGACGAAAGGCGATGAGATGGGACGCTTCAATATGGGCTCAACCGTTATCTTGCTCTTCGGCAAAGACGCCATTGAGTGGTCGGAGGGTTTCCTGGCCGATGCCAAGGTTGTGATGGGCGAACAGATCGCCACGATCTCACCTGAGCAGATGCCCGAAGCACCTGACATTAACGAGCAGGACTAGGCGCGCTCCAATGGAAAGGCGAGCACATCATTGATGTGCTGAGCGCCTGATAAAAGCATCAAAAGTCGATCGACACCCAGCGCAACACCGGCGCAGTCGGGCAGCCCCTGCGCAAGAGCTGCCAGCAAATGGCGATCCATCGGCATCTGCGGTTGATCATGTGCGGCGCGGACCTTCTGATCCCTCAAAAAACGCCGCTCCTGCTCCACCGCGTCCGTCAGCTCATGGAATCCATTGGCCAGCTCCACACCCCGCCAATAGAGTTCAAATCGCTCCGCAACTGGCGGCTCATCCTCCCTGATCCTCGCCAGCGATGCCTGCGAGGCTGGATAGTCGTAGATAAAACAGAGACCGTCTTGCCCCAGTTTTGGCTCGATGAGATGACTCATCAACAGATCAAGCCAGGCGTCACGATCGGGTAACTGAAAATCGTCCGCCAACGAAATACCCTGCTCTCGTGCACACTGGTGTAACTCAGCTATTGAGGCGCTATGGGGGTCTATGGCCAAATAGCGTTGAAAAGCCTGGGCATAGGTCAGCTTCTCGACCTCACAACGCTCTGATTGCAATGAGCATATCAAACCCGACACATCGTCCATCAAACGAAGGTGATCATAACCGACCCGATACCACTCCAGCAGGGTAAATTCAGGGTTATGTCTGGGGCCGGATTCAGCCGCACGAAACACCTTACAGATCTGATAGATAGAGCCGCTTCCCGCCGCCAGCAGGCGCTTCATGGGAAACTCGGGTGATGTGTGCAGATAACAGGTGAGCCCCTCTGGGTAGCCAGGCCCCGTATAGTGACTGCTGAAGCTCTCAATGGCGGGATCGGTGGTACCTGCTGCAGAACAGACCGGCGTCTCGACTTCGAGTACACCGGTGTTCTGAAAATAGGCGCGAATATCGGCCAGCAGCTTGGCCCTGGCGCGAATATTGGCGAAAGACGCCGCAGGCTCCCAGGGTGTTGCCATGGTGAAATTGATGGTTTTAGTCTTCTTTCGCCCGCGAGACGTACTCACCGGAGCGGGTATCGACTTTCAGCACTTCACCAATCTGGATGAACAGTGGCACACGCACCACCGCGCCTGTCTCCAGGGTCGCGGGCTTACCGCCACCACCAGAGGTATCGCCCTTCAGACCGGGATCGGTATCGGTAACCGCGAGAATGACAAAATTTGGTGGTGTAACACTGATGGGGGTACCGTTCCAGAGCGTGATGGTGCAGACATCCTGCTCTTTCAACCACTTGACCGATTCGCCAACGGCCTTCTCGTCAGCTTGGTACTGTTCGAACGAGTCGGGGTCCATGAAATGCCAAAACTCGCCATCGTTGTATAGATACTGCAGTTCAAGTTCGATAACATCTGCAGCCTCGACAGACTCCCCAGACTTGAAGGTGCGTTCGATAACACGGCCAGTCTTAAGGTTACGCAACTTCACCCGGTTAAATGCCTGGCCTTTACCCGGTTTAACAAATTCATTTTCGATTATGGAGCAAGGATCACCATCAAGCATCAGCTTCAGACCGCCCTTGAACTCATTGGTACTATAACTAGCCATCTCTTCCTCATGTGACAACAGACTGGAAACGCGAATGATACATCGAACTGAGCTCGCATGGCAGACTCCAAATTGGCAACAATCGCTAGCGAACGCCATTTCGAGCCTTGATCAGCTCTGCAAATACCTGGAACTGGCACCCTCACAGCTCCCCTTCTCCGCTGATGCCAACCGGCAATTTCCACTCCGGGTGCCCTACAACTACGCCAGCCTGATCGAAAAACGCAACCCCAGAGATCCGCTGCTGTTACAAATTCTCCCTGATATTCAAGAACTTAATAAAGAGCCTGGATTTATCACCGACCCGGTGGGTGACCTCACTCATCACCCTGCTCCGGGAATAATCCATAAATATCACGGACGTGCACTGATCATCACAACCGGGGCCTGCGCCATTCACTGCCGATACTGTTTCAGGCGGCACTTCCCCTATGCGGATTCAGGCATCAAGCGCACGGAGTGGGAAAAAACCCTGGCCTACCTCGAATCCCATCAGGAGATCGACGAAATAATCTTAAGTGGTGGCGATCCACTGGTGATGTCTGACCAGACACTCACCGAGATGATTGATCAACTCGCTGGTATAGCACACCTGCAGCGAATACGAATTCACACCCGCGTTCCGACAGTACTGCCGGAACGGATCACCGGATCACCGTTGATGGAGCACTTGGCCAACAACCGGCTAACCCCGATCGTGGTGCTACACATCAACCACCCAAATGAACTATCGCCGTCAGTAACCGAGGCTTTGAAGGAGATCACAAAAAATCACATTTTTCTCCTTAATCAGTCGGTATTATTGAAAACCGTCAATGACAGCCCATCACTGCTTACCTTACTTAGTGAAAAACTTTTTCAGGCCGGTGTACTACCCTATTATTTACACCTGCTCGATAAAGTTGAGGGGGCAGCTCACTTCGCTGTACAGAAGGAAGAGGCAATAGCACTGCATCAGGCCATGATGGAGAGCCTTCCAGGCTACATGGTGCCCAAACTGGTGATGGAGCAAGACGGTGCTGACTCAAAACTGCCCGTCACAGTGTGAAACAAGCAGGCAAAACGGTAAAAAGTCTCAAAAAACAGTTATAATCAATAACATACTATAGTAGCATGACAGGTTACTTGAATACTTGGTTACGCTGAGCTAGCTCATCACTTAAGCGACAATAAAATCAACTAGTTAGATAGAATACAGGCTTCGGGAATACGCTATACGATGGAAAAACAGAAGACACTTGGGCTTAAAACTCCCGAGAGGACACCGATGTCTTCTAATACCTTCTTGGCGAACCCCAAAGAGATGGAGGCTTGGATACAGTCTCTACCCACAGCGAATGTCGGCGAAACCTCACGGCGTGTGTTTAAAACCCTGGTCGAATTCAACCGCTCTGAACTCCCTAATATCGCCCGTATCAAGATTGCCGAAAATTTTCGGCAACCGATCGATTACATCGCCTCCAATCTCAAGAAATATTACTACGATGTCTCTTTCCCCCTCTCGGCCAAGAATAGAAAGATCGCGGTTCTAAACAGAGAGTTGTATGCCGAGCTGGCTATCGCCTACAAAACGTTTATCGAGGTGATGATCAGCGGCCAGGGTGGAAAATTCGATAAAAAGCTGCTGGTGATAGCCATACACCGCTCTTTGAGATACCTGGGCCTGGTCGCCTACCAGTCGGCTATCGTCTACGACCCTTACCCTCCCAGCATCTGGTACGAAATCAATCGCCTGTTCGGCTTCGCTGAACAGAACCGCATCCATCAGATTCCGGTGAAAGAGGGGAAAAGCAGAACCGACACCAGCACCATCAACGATATTTACAAGCAGCTTCTGCTGTTCGCCATCATCTCACCATACAGACAAAGACAGCGGGAAATTCTACACATCTACAACATGTTGCCCGCTTGGGCGGAAAAGACTCAACTCGGCAAGAAATCGGAAGAGCGTTCCCAGGATACTGAATTTGTTATTCAGCTTGCCGATGATAAGCCCCCGCTGCATCTGGAGCTGATGAAAGAGAGCCTCAATGTGCAGAGCCGTACCATCAGCACATCCGATCTGGTGACCTATCTGCGCTCGGAGTTTGACCAACTGCCGGCGGAAAACGCCAGTAACGACTCAATGGTCTTCGGTAATCGCACCTCCAAGCACCTGCTACGCCAGTTGATCCAGACCCTCAGCAGCGCACCGAAACGCGAATACGTCAGAACAAAACTCAACTTCGAGTTGAAAACGGCTGTTGGCTTGAATGCTATTCACACCTTCTTGTCGCGCAGCCCCGAAGTGGAGCATCAGCACCAAGAATATAGCGACGATGAGATGAGCTGGCTAGGTAGTGACTCTCCGACCGGACAGTCGCTCTACACCCATTCCGAGCAAACTCTCTCACTTGGTGGGGCAGGCGCCACCGCTATTGGCGCAGAGACCACCCTGACCGACCTGGAGGCCACCGCCAGCAGCACTTTCAACTACGCCCAGTCGGCGCCCTCCTGGGCCAACAGCCCGACCGAGGGGCCGCTAGAGACCTTTGTCTGTAAAACAGTCAATGAGAGCGCAGGCGGCTACTGCATACACTGGAATGGTACCAACGCGCCGCGCATCAGAGTTGGTGAAATCATCGGCATACAGTCTGCCACCAATTCGAATCAATTTGGGATCGGTATCAGCCGCTGGATGAAGAATATCCCCGGCTTTGGCCTGCAGTTGGGTTTAGAGATGGTCTCGCCCGGCTCTATTCCGATCACCGTAGAAACAAATAATGGGCCAGAAGCAGGTGAATCCGCACATAAAGGACTACTGCTTCCTGAACTGAAATCGTCCGGCAAATCAGCCAGCCTGATTGTCGGCACCATGCTATTCAAGATTGGAGACAGTCTGCTCATGCAGACCAAGAGCGGTAGTCATCACATTCGCCTGACGCGCTTGCTGGAATCGACCGGCGCATTTACCCAATTCCAGTTTGTCTACAAGAACCCCACTGAGAGTCTGCGAAAAGAGTCCGAGGAAGAGACGGATGGTGACTTTGACAACATATGGTCAATGTTATGATTGAGCAGACCTGCGGTACGATTTCTAGCAGTTTCAGAACCCAATCGATCTAACCGCTTTAGAATTAGAAGGCAATGAATAGAAAACGGAATGCAGATATCGCTATTGACCTATTGATTATTGACCAATCCCCCAATAGCGCGGAACAAAGTATTAGCACCCTTCGAAACGCCGGTTTGGTGATCCATCCCACCCGGGTATCGGAAGAGAGCGATCTGCTCGACACCTTGGCCGAGAGCCGGTACGACATCATTCTCTGCAGCGCCGACAACGCCGCCCCATCATTTGAAGCCGCCGTTGGATATTGCCTCAAGCATCAACCCGATACGCCTTTGGTGATCATCTATCAGGACCAGGATCCCAACGCGCTGCTGCAAGCGATGCAGGACGGGGCCAGAGATGTGGTTTCCGCAGAAGATCCATTGCACCTGCAGTTGGTCATGAAGCGTGAGTTTAACGACCTCCAGGTCCAAAAAGAGCTGGAACACGCGAAGCAACGCCTCAAAGAGTCGGAAGATAGATGCACCTCACTGGTTGAGCATTCGCGTGATGCCATCGCTTATATACACGATGGCATGCATGTTCATGTCAACCAGGCCTATCTTGAGACCTTTGGCTATGTCGATATTGACGAAATCGAGGGTCTGCCCGTCCTGGACATGATCGCCAAGCCTGACCAGAAGCGCTTCAAAACTTTCCTGAAAAAACTCAAACAGGATAAGACCGAAATATCCGTCAATTGTCGCAACACCAATGATGAGGCCTTCGAAGCGACGCTGGAGTTCGCGCCCGCCACTATTGACCAAGAGCCCTGTACTCAGGTCATTATCAGGAGCCATGCCAAGAGCAAAGAGCTGGAAGAGAAGATCCGCCAGATCTCCAGTCAGGATCTGCAGACCGGGCTGAGCAATCGCCAATTCTTCATGGAGAACGTTGACAGCACACTCGAGCAGAGCACGGATAACGCCCTCTTCTATATCGTTCTCGACAATTTTCAGCACCTGCGCTCCAGCATCGGCATTGCACACAGCGACACCTTGCTCAAACAGATCTCTGAAGTACTGTTGGGCATTATCAGCGAGGATGAGATACTCGCCCGCTTTGGCGACCACACATTCACCATTTTGAGCAAAAAGGTCTCTCAACTGGAAGCAGAGCCCTTCGCTGAGCATCTACGCAGCGTCATCCAGGAGAGCACCTACACCGAAGGCGGCAGCGAACAACATCCCACCTGTAGCATAGGTATTGCCCTGCAATCCAACAGTAATACCACCGGCCAGGAGTTTATCAACCAAGCCTACCAAGCCTTCGAAGCGGCAAAGAGCGAAGGCGGCAACCAGTACTCCATCTATGACCCTGCGGAGATGTCACCCTCATACGGTGAGAGTGAAAGCACTAGTGAATCCCACGGCAATGAGAACCAAATCAATGAGCTGATCGAACATGCACTCAATAACGATCAGTTCCGATTGGTATTTCAACCGATTGTCAGCTTGCAAGGCGACAGTCGCGAAAACTATGCGGTATTGACTCGCCTCATCGATCAGAACGGAGAAGAGATCCTCCCCAACCACTTCATGAAACCCGCCGAACAGTCAGGCCAGATGCTGGCCATTGACCGCTGGGTTATCCAAAAATCGATTCAAGAGCTCTCTCAACAGCGCCAAAGTGGCCGCCGGGTAAACTTCTTCGTCAATATCTCAGGTACGGGCTTGGAGGACGACACCTTACTGCTATGGATCTGTGACTGCCTTAGAGAAAATAAGGCAAAAGGCCCATGGCTCACCTTCCAGGTTAAAGACAGCGATCTGCGCAAGCACACCCAGGCTGCAAAGAAATTGATCGATGGCCTGAAAAAGATCAAATGTAAGATTGCAATCGACCAATTTGGCGCCAACACCAACTCAGAAAGCCTCCTGAAACACCTGCCGGTTGATTACGTAAAGATCAACAACGATTACATGGCCGACCTTGCCACCAATCAGGACAAACAGGATGAGCTGAGCGAGCTGAACAACGTTGCCACCTCACACGGCGCCAAGACCATTGCAATGGGTGTGGAGGATGCCAACAGCCTGGCGATTCTCTGGACCGTTGGAGTGAACTACATCCAAGGCTACTTCCTGCAAGAGCCCTCGGAAAACATCACCTACGACTTCAATGCAGTGTAACCAGGGCCGGTTAACAGGCCCTGACGCAGCAGCCCCTAACCTACCAGGGCATGAAGGAGTTCATGAACGACATGGGACGTGAGATGTTGTGATTCATCAGCGACATATCATCTCGTAAACGGTGGGTTGCCATGGTCATTGACTGCATGGAGCGATCCATCGAATCCATATTGGTCAGCATCGGCTCCAGTGTAGCCACCTTCTGATTGATACTATCCATGTAGCCGGTCATGCTTCTGACATTGCCCGTCAATTGGGACATGTTATCCGACACAGACTGCATATTGCTCGCCAAAACCGTCATATTCGAATCGACACTGATGGCGAGGTAATGGACATCTTTAGCTAGACTGAACACTAGGTAAAAGCCATAAGCAGCTAAAATGATGAAGGCGAACAGGGAAGGATAGACGATTAATTCCCAACGGCGGGCGCTGGTTTCAAAGGCCTCTGAAAGCCGATCCATGGAATAGTCAGATTGAGATAGCTCTGGCTGTACTTCCTGAATATCAGTAGTACCCTGTTTTGCCATATCCAATCTCCCCTAACTTGAACCCATGAACTTGTAATAATCTTTAAAAAGAATACCACAAATCTATTATCTAACAATAGTAGAAGGGATATAAAACCAATCTCTTAGTCATTGATATTATTAATCTTTTAATAGACTAGACCAACACGGCGCATTGACGCAGTGCAGTATAAAGGGTGCTATTGCACCCTTTATACTGCTAGGCTCAAGCCAAAACGCACTAAAAATCCCCTTCAGCGCCTCGCTTCATAATGTCCAAAATCATCTCTTTGACGGCCATAGCCTCCTCTTTCAACGCAGGAGGCAGCGGCTCTCCTCCATGGATCATCAGATCCATATTGAGCGTATAGAGCCACAACTTGCCATCGGGATCTTCCAGCAACGTCACGCGGCACGGCAGATAGGCCGAAAAGGCATCACTGTAATCCAACATGCGCGCCGCGGTGAGGGAGTTACAGAACATATAGATTTTCACAAAACGATAGGGCTTACCGCTTTTCGCTTCCACATCTTTAGAAAGAGGCAGCTCGCCAACCCCTGACATATTGTGTTCGTTGGCGACGAACTTCATCGTCTCTTCCACTTCTTCAGCAGTCAGGTCTTCATTAACAGGGAATTTCCAAACCGTCGCCTCCGCTGCATTTTTAGTGGCTAAAATATTGGTCGCCAACTCTTTATAGACATTGATCGCGTAGGGATCAAAACCGGCGGCGCTATCCTTTAACTTGACCCAGGCGGTGCCAGCTACAATCACTGCCAACAGCCCGATCAATGCCAGTAAATTTCTGATTAAGCCCATAGGTACTCCCCCATACTTACTTTTGTTTTTTCTAAATTAACGGAATAACAGCGCTACTATTTCGGAGCACCGCTGTTAAGCTGCAGACGCTTGCCCAGTTCCCTGTCAAAACTCCGCACTGTACTGATAAACTGTGTCGCTTCATCTGTCGCACCACGCTGCTTCAGTAGCTCGATAGCACGACTGTAAACCAAAAAAGCAGCCTCAGCATCGCCTTGCTTCAAATGGATATTACCCAGTTCACCATAACTATCGATATTATCAGGATAGGCTGCAATGATCTGTCGATAGCGTTCAATTGCCAGCCCCTCACTGCCCATCCAATAAGCTTCCCTTGCGCTGTCCAACAGCCCTGCCACCCCTGTGTCAGATGATGAAACACCACCTTCCTGCCCACCTTGCGGTGGTTCAGTTGGTTGATTCTGCTCAAGTGGGCGAAACACCATCGATTGGGCCTGCAGCTCTATCGGTGTCAAAGAGGAAGGCGGCTGCGAATCTGACAGCACCGGTTCGGTAGCAATAACTTCAGTTGTCGGCAATGATGCCTCATCTCCACCATTCATCGGCATTTGAGTGGTTTCAGCCACAACAACAGCATCTTCTTGACCTGCCGCCGAGACGCTTTCTGCCTCATTAACATCAGCAGCCTGGTTTTCGGTTTCTTCCACAATCCGAGCCGCACGGGCAGGGTCTGGGGTTGCAGGCTCTTCAGCACTCTGACTAACCTCCGGCTCCCGTTCACTCACAGGCTGAGGAGTTTCAGGTTCCACATGAGGCTCTGGCTCCTCAAGTCCAACCACCTGTTGTTTGGTGACTACTGGCTCTTCACGCACCGGCTGCTCAGTAATAACAGATATTTGCTGTTTAATGCCAAAAATCTCCTGCCTGAACAGCACACCCACTACAACAAAGATCAGAACGATCAATAGCACCAGATGCTGGGATAGCCAGAAGATAGCGCGTCTCATCAACAGCGGACCTTATCCTTTATCGCTTACGATATGCGGATAGAGGGCGGCACATAGGGCATTGAACTCCTGCGCACCTTTCCCCCGCGAGTTCAGCTCAAACACGGCCATTCCCTCGCTAAACGAACGTCGAAAGATGGTGCGTTGAGAGAGCCGGGGCTTAACAAACTTAATACCGGGCAGAGACACCAGCGCGGCAGCAGCTTCATCTGTTTCGCGCACAGCGTGATGGGTATCACCGCGATTGATGAAACCCATCATTTCAGGGCCTGACTCCGTCTCCAGACTACCCACAAACTGGATAAAACGCTGTGTCGACCAGATATCCGCCTGCGAAGGTGGTACCGGCACCACTACACGATCTGCCAGAACCAGCGCCTTTTTCATGGTCTCCAGGTCGGCGGTTCCGATATCGATCAACACCTCATCAGCGTCTTTCAAACTACTCTTATCGAGAGCCTTTTTCCCCATCACCTTAATGCCTGGGTTATAACCCTCCTCTTCTCGGACTTCAGCCACATCACGCAAGGTCGCCTGCGGGTCCAAATCGATAACCCGTACATTGGCCTCAGCCATAGCCAGCCAAACAGCCAAATTGAAGGTTACGGTGCTTTTGCCAGAACCACCTTTTAGACTACCTACTACCGTGATCATAAGCCCATCCTTTACCAGAGAAACTATTGAGTCATATCAATACGGATTATGTTTAGCCAGCTTTTCCATCGGTCGCCAGACCAACTTACCTTCCCCTGGGTTCAACTGAGTAGGCCTGTATGAGTAGTGCTGCCCCGCAGGGGCTGGAGCAACCTGAGGCTGCATGGGCATTGGCGGTTGCTGGGTAAATTTTGGGTCGGGACGGAATCGGTACAGTGAAGCTGAATTATTATTCATTATCCGCTGTTTCATCCCTTCATAGGATGGCAAATAACGCCCGAGTGGTGCACGCATGACAGGAGCAGGTCGACCAGAACGCGCCATCAGCCCCTGACCCGGTGCGTAGCTGTAAGGGTTATAGGCTGGTGTCACCGGCGGCAGGTAGCCGTAGCCTGGAGCCCCATGCGCAAACTGATTGACCGGCGCTGGGCGAACATTCGGCAGCAGATACGCAGCGCCACTGTTTGAGCCGTAACGGATCGGTGGCATTTGATAGGGCGTATAGGCCATGCGCGGCTGCGGCACATAGCGGGGATAAGCCTGAGTAGGCAACGGATAGCGATACCCCGAATATGCGGGTGCCTGCGGTCTTGTCGCTACCGGATAACGGTTAAAGACTGGAGGACGCCAGGTATACCCCGGCGCCGGATATTGGTACCGTCCTTGATAGCCAGGCGCAACCAAACGCTGGGGCTGCATCGGAAAGGCTGCTGTGGGTCTCACGACCCTGGTGGCGGGGTAAGTAGGCACCCGGTTGGTGTAGCCGCGCGCCACAGGCTGTGGCGGCGGCAGATACCTTTGCCCCCTATAACCGAAAGGAGCCGGCTGCCACGGCGCGCGCTGCACAGGTTGATACTGTGCCGGCCGATACTGCACCGGCCTATAACGATAGACGTTTGGTGCGGCTTGAATATATCCCGGTTGCGGCAAGTGGTAGCCTGACATCATGTTTTGCGGTAGTTGCGCCGGCATGGCCGCCGCCGCACTACAAACCACACTCCCCACAATCAACGCAATACTGCGTACAGCTCTCTTAGACATTGTCATTTCCATTAATCATTTTGCTCAGATCCTACTCAAGCAGGACCATCGATATATTTACTGTTCTTTAGCAAGACCTAACCTATCCACTCTCCGATAGTCGGCCGGCACTTCAAACTGCCCAGGCTCCTGTGGTCCGACACGAATAGTCCGCATTTCGCGCAGATATCCGCCAGGATGCTCCTCTTTGATGACCATGTTCAGTTGCGGATCAAACCAGCTCACTGAACGCCGCTCTCTCTGTTCACCATCAAAGCTGACCAACATCCACTTCTCGACCTTACGGCCATCCAACTGCTCAACGCCCAATGGCTCCATACTACTGTAGTGGCCATCCTCTGTCAGATAGCGCAACACAAAGCCACGTTCTATATCAATCCACTGTTTTACAAAGTAATTCTTATCATTACGTCTCAGTAGCATATCCCATTCTACTGCGTTGCGCCCAGCAATCGAGGTGTCGCCCACCCGTTTGCACTCAGCATCAGTCACGCCTTCGCAGGGATTAGAGGGGCGGACTGTGACCTGCAAAGAGACAGCACGATAAGGTGTCTCCTGATACTGCTTGCGTTGTGGATCCAACAGATAGCTAACTTGTTTTTTTAAATCAAAAATCTTAATAACTTGATCCTCTCCCTGATCTATCTCTGTCCGTACTAAGTCACCTAAAACAAAAATCCGTCCCTTTTTCTCTTTGCCTGCGGCACCAACCTGATAGGTCTCAGCCGAGAAGGCCAATCTTTCGAGCTCGTCTGACAACGCCTCTGCAGCCCCAAACAGTAGCAGCACCGCCCCTAACAGGCCACGCCCCCTCCTTATGGCGCCTCTCCCCATATCTATCACTATCGCCAGGAAAAGGTTGGCATGAACCCTGACCAAGGAAACCTATTCTGGTCATAGTAGTGGTATTGCTGCGGTGCATACGGCACCCCAACAGGCGCTCCTGAATAACCAGCTGCAGGCGCATAATGAGAGTATCCCTGGGGCGGCGGAGCGTACTGGCCCGCTGGAGGCGCTACAACATCATTGCCGGTCCAGCGTCGAGGCTGTGTTGAACCACTCCCATCCCATCTTTTGTCCGGTCGAAAGATGGGTTGGAGTGGTGCTTGCGACCGGTTTGGTAACTCGCGAAAAACATACTTCGGCTGCTGCACAGCCGACGTTTGTGGTTCACTCCGCCTGTTCTCAAACGGGTACTGAAAGCTGGGGCGATCACTCTCACTCCCCAAATAGCGCTGGGATTGAGTGTACCCCGTTGTGTCATCAAGAGGGCGAAAACGGTTATAGCCAGGCTGATAATCGGCAGCATATGAGGTAACAACCACTGCACTCATCGCAAGTATCGATACGCTATATCTCAACATAAGATTCTTCATTCACCAGACTATGAGCGATCGGTGGCTTAAGCATCCCTGCCTGATGAAGATTACTTACCCCTCTCCGCAAAGAGAGAGGGGCATATCAATCACACCAATAGGCTCTCTATTCATCATCTAGACCGTTAGAGCCACCCTGCTTTAAGCGGATGCCTCTACGCCCACCTTTTTTTGCACCGGCGGACTGATCAGCATCCTGATCAGCTTGAGCAGATGTTGCGACATCTGTGCTCTTGGCCACCGGTTTGGCCGCAACCTTTTTCTTGGTCACTTTTTTCTTAACGACGGACTTCTTCTTAGCAGCACTCTTCTTTGCTGCCGTTTTCTTGGTTGCCGCTTTTTTAGCTACCGTCTTCTTACGTGTTGGTTCTTTAACCTCTGCCACAGGCTCAGCCTGCTCCTCTTCTACAGGCTCTGGCACCGCTGGTTCAACGGTCTCAGGTTTACTCTCTTCCGGTACAACAGCTCTCTTCTGCTCCGCCTCCGGTTCAGCAGGTTTTGTATCCGCTTCAGGCTGTGGCGCCACCGGTTCCGGTGCAGCCGGCACTGTAGCTGGTTGTGGCTGAGGTTTGGATTTAAACAGCTGGCCAATCAGCAGCACTACCCCGCGTAGTGCATAGAAGACCATGATCACAGCGCCAATCAGTTTGCTCCAGATAGTGATCAACAACGAGCCTTTTGGCTGAGAAGGGGTCGACGGCTTAGCGGTAGCGGGCGCTTCCACTTCATTGCGCATCAGCTCATCAGGATCAAGATCGCAACCGGCCGCGGCCACTTCACAGAGTGAGCGGCTCGCCTTGATACAACCGAGCGGAATCACAATCAATGTCAGGATAGTGGAGACCATCACCCCCGATGCCAAGGAGATCGCCATACCCTGGAAGATGGGGTCCGTAAAAATTACACTGGAACCACAAACCAAGGCTAATGCAGTAATCATGATGGGACGGGTACGGGTTTTACAGGAGCGGATCACCGCCTCTCTCACCGCAATACCGCGCTGAATCTCATGGACGGCAAAATCGACCAGTAGGATTGAGTTACGCACAATAATTCCGGCTAAGGCGATCCAGCCAATCATCGAAGTCGCCGTAAACTCCGCCCCCATAATTGCATGGGTGGGGATAATGCCAAGTAGCGTCAACGGAATCGGGGCCATGATCAGAGCCGGGATACGGAAGTTACCGAACTCCCAGACCACCAGAATATAGATCAGCACCAGCGCCACCATAAAGGCGGCTCCCATATCCCGGAAGGTCTCGAAGGTCACTGTCCACTCACCCGTCCATTCGATACTGGTGACGGTGTCATCCGGTGGCGGCGTCAACCAGAAGGCATCCACTTTGACGCCATCCGGCGCGGTGTATTTTTCCGCCAGAATATCCTGAACCTGGAACATCCCGTACACAGGCGCGGCTAGCTCCCCGCCAACATCGGCGACAACATACTCAACCGGCCGCAAGTCTTTGTGGTAAATGATGTCCTCTTCGGCCACCTGCTCAAAGACACCCAATTCGCGTAGCGGCAACGACACCCCTGACTGAGACTGAATTGGCAGATCCCCCAGACGAGTCACCTGAGAACGCTCAGCCAGCGGTACCTGAATCACGATATTGATCGGTTCATGGCCCGCGCGCTGTTTCACATCCCCCAGCACCATGCCGCCCAGCGCCATAGAGAGGTTGCGGTTAATGGTATCAACCGAGATTCCACGGCGCACCGCTTTCTCGGTATCCACATTGAAGCGCCAATACTGGTACGGCTCACGCAGATAATTATCCACGTCCACCAGACTTTCCGCCTGATTGAAGACGTCGGTCAGATCACGTGCAACCTGGCGGCGCACCTCAGGTGTCGGCCCATGCACCTCGGCGACAACCGACTGCAGTACCGGTGGACCAGGCGGCATCTCCACCACCGCTACACGGGCGCCAGTGTCTTTGATCAAGACCTGGATATCTTCGCGTGCCTGCTCAGCAATCTGATGACTGCTGCGCTCACGTTTGCTCTTATGCAGCAGTTGTACCTGAACCTCTGCCTGCCAGGGATCCTGACGCAGATAGTAGTGACGCACCATACCGTTAAAATCGAAGGGACGCGCCGTACCCGCATAGACCTGCACAGCGGTCACCTCGGGCATCTGGCGTACTGTCTCAGCAATGCGGTGAGCCATATTGGCGGTTACCGGCAACGCACTGCCCTCAGGCATATCCAACACCACCGCGAATTCTGGTTTGTTGTCCAGCGGCAGCATCTTCACCGTTACCCACTTGGTGTAGAACATTGAGCAGGCAAAAAGAAAGGTGCCCCACAAGGCGATGCGGAACATCAGGCGCTTTCTTGGATACTCGATCAGTGGCGTCAGAATCTTCCGATAGAGCCCCTCCAGCTTTTCAGCCCCCTCATGCTCACGCTTCTCGGCACTCTCCAGATAACCCATCGTTGGCCTTAGCCAGCGGGAGATTGCCAGCCACGGGGTAAATACGAAGGCGGCAAACAGAGATATCAGCATCGCCGCCGAACCCAGGGCCGGAATAGGCTCCATATATGGCCCCATCATCCCTGTAACAAATCCCATCGGCAGCAGTGCACCAATAACCGTGAAGGTCGCCAGAATGGTTGGATTACCCACCTCACGCACAGCGTCAACAGCAGTCATTGCATCAGTCTTGCCCTCTTCCAGCCAGCGCCGGTAGATGTTCTCAACCACCACGATGGCGTCATCCACCAGGATGCCGATAGAGAAGATCAGCGCAAACAGACTCACGCGGTCGATGGTGTAGCCCATAATCCAGGCATAAAAGATGGTCATCAGCAGCACAACAGGAATAACCAGCACCACCACAATCGCCGGACGAAACGCCCGGAAGGCCGCTAACACCAGCAGGAACACAAAACCGGTGGCGACAAACAGCTTGAAGATCAGCTCATTAACTTTGTCATCAGCCGTTTGACCGTAATTACGGGTAACGCTCACCTCCACGTTACTGGGAATGCGCTTACCCTTTATCGCGTTGACTCGTTTGATAATATCGTTGGCAACAGTCACCCCGTTGGAACCGGGCTTCTTAGCCACCGCGATGGTCACTGCCGGCACACCGTCGGCACGCAGATGCTCAGG
>JAKSCN010000529.1 GCA_022360595.1 Chromatiales bacterium | reverse complement strand
TTGTGAAATGGTCAGGAAGTAACTTAGTTATCTCACTAAAGAATTCTGATATCTTCTCAATAGTTGTTGAATGGGAAGAATGGGCATGGCTTTATTGATTTCGATTAATTTCCTCCATTAAATCAAACTCATTCCCAGTCCCATGACTCGAACACAAATAATCACCCAAATAAGATGAAACAAAATGTGTTTTTTTATTGACAAGACAAAACTGGGCTAGGGAATTGTTTCGAAAAAACTTGATTTGATTAAACATATAACCGCCAATTACTAAATTAAATCTTTTTCGCGAGCCAGCACCCACCATGGCTTTTTGCCCGGCAAATACTTCTGGCAAAGTCTGAAATGTAATACCCCTCGTGGTCTTTCTTCTAAATTAATCAGCAGGTTATTGTGACGGTCGTAAGAATGAGACCCCGTCGCAGTCACCAGTATAGCATGTTTCAATTCACCGAGTGTAATTGGCTCATTGGGCGTGTTGTAGATCTTCTTTAAGGCCGTAGGTAACAACCAAAAAAGCTCACCCTTTTTAACAATCGATCCAGACGGATCACCCAATCTCTTAGATAATCCTAAATCTGAATATTTGACCTTTCCTGAGTAATGGCTCAATTCAAGTGTTGAACCTGGCGCTTCGAATTCTTTGCTTTCTGGCGTGGGCTCTTTGGCTTTAGATTTCTTGTTCTTGTGACGATTCCTGTCATAAGCTTTTTTGCATGATTTGCATTTGCGTTCTCTGTATTTTCCCTTAATTTTCCATGCAAAATCATCTTCGGGTAAACGACTAAAGCAGTTTGAGCACAATATTTTTTTCATAATCACACCTTTTTTATTGAAAGAACACGTCAGCTTTTGGTTTCCTCGGGAAAAAAAACATGGAGATGACTCGTGATTGATTTCTACAAATATCTTGTCAGCAAAAGTCAAAATAAGACGATATACCAACATGGCAAGCCATATATCGTCAGAAATAAGCTCACTTTGCAATCTGAGGATAGCAAATATTTAGACATAGCTACCTTACTGAAAAATCACAATATTCGAGTATTTCATCACGAGTTTCATCAAAGCGACTTGGATAGGCATTTGCACAATCACCCATGGCCTTTTGTCTCAATCATTCTTGAAGGTGAATACAAAGAATTCACCCCAAAGCCCGCGACAGAAGGTACGTCAAAGGCAGATTGGCTATCGAAACGATTCAAAAAAGGTGATATCAACTCAAAACTCAATCCTTACGAATATCATCGACTAGAACTCATCACGCCAACAGTCAAGACATTGGTGATCGCGGGTAAAGCAATATTGAATTGGGGATTCCTAACCGAATCAGGTCACGTAAATTATCAAGATTATCTTGAGTTGAAATATGCTGATTATGAAACGGATGGCCATCCGGCTGATTTGATTGATATCAAGGGCCAAAAATTGAATCAATAATTTGATTCAATCATCATCTCAAGCTCTTTGTTTCTGTCTAACAGCTCGTTGTTTTCTCTTTTGATATTTTCAATAATAAGAACCATTTTATTGATTCTGTCAGATTGCTTATTGTTATTTGCAATGCCATTAACAAAAAACA
>JAKSCN010000148.1 GCA_022360595.1 Chromatiales bacterium | reverse complement strand
TCGGCCAGTTTCTCCAGTATCTTCAGATCGGGGCCTTTTAAGCGCAGGGCAAAATCGTCATCACTGTTACTGAAACGGATGCCACGAATACTGGTGGCGTACATGCGAATGCGGGCACCGGCGATCTGCTCTTTTTCAACCTCTTTTTGTACCCGGGCGATCCACGCCTGACTACTGATGCCGCGCTCCTGTTTCGGTTTGAGTTGGATCTTGACGCTGGCCCGGTTGGCGGAGGTGTGCTGGGAGCGACCAAACACATGACCACCCACGGTGGTAAACAGGGTAGAGACTTCCGGTTGCTGATAGAGGATTGTTTCGACCCGGTGAGTAATGCGGTCCATCTCAGCCACACTGACCCCTTTGTCGGCCCGGATGCTGAGATAGATCTGGCCCTCATCCATGCGCGGCAGAAAGATCTGTTTGCTCTCCAGCAGTTTGGGAAGGGCGAAACCGAGGCCGATCACAAAGGCCAGCACAATCAACCAGGAGATCTTAAGCAGTTTACCAATCAGTTTTGAGTAGCCATTTTCGACCGCGGCCATGACGCGATTGATGCCTCGCCGCATCAGCCCCTCTTTATCGGCACGGATATGACCGGCCAGGGCGGGCACCAGTGTCAGTGCCACCAGCATAGAGGCGATGATTGCCGCTGAGATGGTGATGATCAGCTCCTTGAACAGCAGCCCCACCAGACCCGCGACAAACAGAAAGGGCAGTACCGCAGCCAGGTTGGTGGAGGTGGAGGCGACAATGGCGCTATTCACCTCGGCGGCTGCATGCTCCGCAGCTACCCCTTCTACCTCGCCCTGGCGTTGGTGGCGGTAGATGTTCTCCAGCATCACGATGGTACTGTCGACCAGCATACCGATGCCCAGGGCCAGACCGCCCAGCGTCATGATATTCAAGGTCAGGCCACTGACCGCCATTAGAATACAGGTGACCAGGATTGCAATAGGAATGGCGCTGCCAATAATCAGAGTGCGGCGAACACTCCCCAGAAAGATGAACACCACGATCATTGCCAGTGTGGCGCCACTCGCGGCGGCTGTGATCGCATTGTTGAGAGAGCGCCTTACATAACGCGCCTGGTCATCCACCAGATGGATCTGGATATCGTCCGGAATCAGTCTGTTATTTGAGAGGTCAGCCAGCGCCTCTTTCACCAGATCGACAACGGCCACGGTGTTGGCCTGGGGCTGTTTCTGGATCGACAGCTTGATCCCCGGTGATCCATTGAGGCGGATCTTCAAACGCTCATCTTCGTTGCCATCGATTACCTGGGCGATCTCGCCCAATGGGACAATCGACTGCTCTCCCTTTTTTGAGGTAACGGTGAGCGGTAGATTGATAATGTCATCCACCTGCTGGAAGCGCCCGGCGGTGCGGCCGCCGATCTCCGTGCCGGACATGATCAGGCGCCCGGCGGGAATGTCCCGGTTGGCTGATTCCAATTCGTCGGCGATATCCAGAATGTCGAGATTGAGCCCGGCCAGGCGGTTCTGATCTACCTCTACCTGAATTTCGCGCACCAGACCACCACCCACTTCGGCGGCAGCCACGCCCGGAATGTTGAGCAACCACTTACCCAGGCTGTAGTCCACCCAACTGCGCAGCTCAACAGGGCTTTTCAAGGTTGAACTGATGATGAACTCGGCCACAGGCCGTTGTGAGGGGTCACGCTTATAGATGATCGGTGCATCGATCGTATCCGGCAGAAAGCGTTTAGCCCGATCCAGGCGGGTGGAGGCGTCCCGCAAGGCGATATCGATATCTTTGCCATATTCAAACGAAAGGGATACAGCGCTGCGCCCTTCGCTGGTTTGCGACTCTACATGAATGGCATCCTCGGTAATGGCCAACTGCTCTTCCAACTGGCGGGTCACCTGATCTTCCATGATGGTGGCCGGTACTTCGGAATCGAGCACCCGGACCCGAATGTCCGGATAGATGATGTGGGGAAGCAGGTCGATGTTGAGCCGGTCCAGTGCAAAGAAGCCCACCACCATGATTGCCAGTGTGATCATCACCACCCCGATGGGGTGTCGGATCGACCAGGTTGCCAGGCCGCCGCCGATGTTTTTGGGCGCTTTGCTCATCTGTTAGTTGTGGTCATTGATTGGCAGGCCTCACCTTAGCCTGCAGCCTTATTCACCACTTTTACCTTTTTGCCAACATTTAGACCAAGAAAACCGCGTTGTATAACCTGATCACCAGGGTTCAGGCCTTCAAGAATCTCAATTTTATCGGCGATACGGATGCCGGAGCGCACCCCCTGGCGGATAGCCTCCTGCTCCCCGTTCAAGAGGTAGACAAACTCGCCGTCACGGTCGTGCTGAACGGATGCAAAGGGGACCAACATGCGATCTGTAGCAACCGTTTTTAAGGTGATGCGGGCAAACTGTCCGGAGCGGGCATTGTCCGGCACAGGCTCAAGCACCACTTCCACCGTACCCTGATGGGTAACCGGGTCTAAATCGGGGTGAATGCGCAGAATGCGGCCGGGGAAGCGCCTGCTGCCCAGGGCATCGATAGTCACCTCCACCGTATCGCCGGTGGCGATCTGGGGTAGCAACAACTCTGAGACACTCAGTTCAGTCACCAGCGAATTAGGATCGCTCAGGGTCAACAGGTGAGCATGGCGGGCCACCACATCACCCGGCTCAACCATGCGCTCAGTGATTACCGCATCGAAGGGGGCGGTGATCCGAGTGTAACCCAGCCGGGTCTCCAGCAGCTTTCTGCCGGCGTCGGCTACATCCAGGGCGGTGCGGGCGCGGATCAGTTCATCGTCGGATACGGCCCGTTTCTTCGCCAGCTTATTGAGCCGCTGTAGGTCGACCGAGGCCTGTTTGGCTGTTGCCTGGAGTTTTTTCAGTTCGGCTCGCAGCAGCTCATCGGCCAGGGTGACGATACGCTGATCCTTCTTCACCCGGTCTCCCTCGTAGAAGGGAGCCTGGGTCACTTTACCCTCTTCCTGGCTGTGGATGCGTACCGTGCGTCTGGCCCGCAGGGTGCCGGTACGCTGGTGGGCGCTGCTCACCGCCTGGCGTTCGACAGTGTATCCCTCTACCAGGTGCTGTGGGGGGGGGCGACGCGGTTTGCCTGCGCTGCTCTCTTGGGACTTGGAACAACCAATCAACAGCAACAGTGGAAGAGAGCAGAAAAAGAGAGTGGCCAGCCAGCGGTATTTCATCGGTTACTGAAGCTCAACTCCGTTATCGGGCTGGTAGGGCTTATAATGTTTGATGTCGCGTTTGACATTCCGTTGCACAATAACCCCCTCTATCTTGTAGCTGGCGCCCTCCAGAGGGATGTCGGAGTAGCTGCTGTTGACCGCCACCAGCCTGGCCTCGCCATTGTCACCTTTCACAAACTGGCGGAACCAGCGCTCGCCGTTGACGGTGGCGATCACATAGGCGCCGGTGGCGCAAACCTCGGCAGGTTCGATCACGATAATGCACTTCTCGGGGAATTCCGGCTCCATGCTGTCGTCCAGCACCTGGAGAGGGTAAAGTTCGTTGTAACTGCAATCTTGGGTCATATCCACATTCCCGGCGGGGGCATCTTCAGCGGTTTTTTTGTGTAAGATGCCTGCCGCTTAACTTAGCTATCAGCTTCCAAATTCATATAGAATCCGCTAAGCATGAGAGATTTTCTTTAAGATTGAAAGCATTTTAGCATGTCACATAACCTTTTAGCCCAGACAAAACCTCATAGAGATCGCCGGGATTGGCACAATCTGCGCAATATGCTCCCCTACCTGTGGGACTACCGTGGGCGCGCATTGATAGCTCTTGGATGCCTGGTTCTGGCAAAAGTTGCCAATGTGGGTATTCCCGTCGTACTGAAAGAGATTGTCGATAAGCTGGATCAGAACGAGGAGGTACTGCTTGTTCTGCCGGTGATGTTGCTGGTCGCCTATGGCGTGCTGAAAGTGAGCAGCTCACTGTTCAATGAGCTGCGTGATGTGGTGTTTGCCCGGGTGCGTTATCACGCCATGCGGCGGCTCTCCACCCAGGTGCTGACCCATCTGCACAATCTCTCGCTGCGTTTTCATCTGGAACGCCAGACCGGCGCCATCAGCCGTGACCTGGAGCGCGGTACCCGCAGTGTCAGCTCAATTCTGAATTACATGGTGTTCAGCATCATGCCGATGCTGGTGGAGTTCTCACTGGTGGCGGTGATTCTGCTCACCCAGTACGACATCATCTTCACGCTGGTCACCTTTGGCACCGTGGCCATCTATGTCGCCTTCACCTTTGCCGTGACCGAGTGGCGGATGGACTATCGGTTGCAGATGAACCGACTGGAGTCCGAATCCAACGGCCGGGCGCTGGATAGCCTGATCAACTATGAGACGGTCAAGTATTTCGGCAATGAACGCCTGGAGCTGGAGCGCTTTGACGGCACCCTGGATGAGTGGGAAGGCAAGGCGGTAATGAGCCAGACTTCCATGTCACTGCTCAACTTTGGTCAGGGGGCGATTATCGGTGTTGGTGTGGCGGCGATTATGTTCTTTGCCGCCAACGGTGTGGTTGAAGGGAGCATGAGCATTGGCGATCTGGTGCTGGTCAACGCCTTTCTGCTGCAGCTTTTCATTCCGCTCAACTTTCTCGGTATCGTCTACCGTCAGATCAAATATTCCCTGGCGGATATGGATCTGATCTTCAAGCTACTGGAGCGCCAACCCGAGATTCAGGATAAACCCGATGCCACCAAGCTGAAACTGACAGACGGTGAGGTCTGTTTCAGCCACGTTGACTTCGCTTATCAAGAGGACCGCCCCATTCTGCACGATGTTGATTTCACCATTAACCCCGGTGAGAAGGTGGCGGTGGTTGGCCACAGCGGGGCGGGTAAATCGACCCTCTCTAGGCTGCTGTTCCGCTTCTACGACGTGACGGCAGGCAAGGTAACCGTTGATGGGCAGGATGTACGCGACCTCACCCAAGATAGCCTGCGTGAGGTGATTGGTATCGTCCCCCAGGACACGGTGCTGTTTAACGATACCATTTACTATAATCTCGCCTACGGCCGCCCGGATGCCACGATGGAAGAGATCAAAGCGGCGGCAGGCATGGCCCATATCCGCGAGTTCATCGAGTCGCTGCCCCAGGGCTATGAGACGGTGGTGGGTGAACGCGGGCTGAAACTCTCCGGCGGTGAGAAACAGCGTATCGCCATCGCCAGAGCCATCCTTAAACAGCCCCGGATTCTGGTTTTCGACGAGGCCACATCGTCTCTCGACAGCAAGACGGAACAGGCGATCCAGGAGACCCTGCGAGAAGTGGCAGCCGATCACACCACGCTGGTGATTGCCCACCGGCTCTCTACGGTAGTCGACGCTGACCGAATCCTGGTAATGGATGCCGGGCGCATCATTGAGCAGGGCAATCACCGTGAGCTGATGCAGCAGCAGGGCACCTACCACAACATGTGGCTGCTCCAGCAAGAGGAGCGGGAGAAGATGCTGGAGGCCGAGGCGTGAAAATCTATCTTGTCGGTGGTGCAGTGCGAGACAAGCTGCTCGATCTGGAGGTCAAGGATCGTGACTGGGTCGTGGTTGGCGCCACGGAGAAGGCTATGCTCGACCTAGGCTACCGGCGCGCCGACTCCGATTTTCCGGTATTTCTGCACCCCGAGACGGGGGAGGAGTATGCGCTGGCCCGCCGCGAAACCAAAACCGGCCCGGGCTACAAGGGGTTTGATATCTCAGCGGGGCCGGATGTGACCCTGGAAGAAGATCTCATCCGTCGTGATCTCACCATCAACGCCATAGCCGAAGATGAGCAGGGCAACATCATCGACCCTTTCAACGGCCGGGACGATCTGAATGACGGCATGTTACGGCATGTCTCTCCGGCTTTCGTTGAAGATCCGGTTCGCCTGCTACGCATTGCCCGCTTTGCGGCCAAGCTGGGGCAGTGGGGATTTCGGGTCGCCCACGGCACCCATGCCTTAATGAAAAAGATGGCTGCGGCTGATGATGTTCATGCTTTGAGACGTGAGCGTATCTGGCAGGAGCTGCAACGGGCTCTGAGTGAGAGCCAGCCCTGGCGCTTTTTTGAAGTGCTCCACCGCTGTGGCGCGTTGCAGACGATTTTGCCGGAAATGGCCAGCGAGATGGGCGATATCCAGGGGCATGGCCGAGCACAGGCCAGTAAAGTAATGGAGCCTTTACAACGGGTCACTCAAAAGAGCTCTAGCCCAGAGGCACGTTACACTTGTGCCAGTTATCAGGCGGTGGTGAACGCCGCCGATAGCACCCTCAATCTGCCTCTGGAGAAGAGCTACCGTGAACTGTTGGAGCTGACCGTGAGCTTGGGGCCAGACTTTGATAGGGCTTTGGAGGCGGATGCCGAGGGCATTCTCACCTTCCTGGAGAAGGGGCGTGCTCTGCAACAGCGCGAGCGATTTCAGCTACTGATAACGGTTTGCAGTGCACTTTGGCCAGACCAGGCAGAGGCGATCTGCCCCCGTTATGCGGCGGCGCTGCAGGCGATTAGTGAGATTTCTGCTCAGGCGCTGCAGGCGGAAGGGCTCTCAGGTCCCGCCCTAGGCCAAGCACTGCGCGAGCGGCGCTTGCAGGCGGTGGCTGAGGTGTTGGCAGGATGACGGACGGATCAATTCAGCTTTATGATAAAGTTAGACAGATAGTCCGATGAATCAGCCATTGCCAATGACCGACTCTGCGCAACTTAACAGCAGTA
>JAKSCN010000056.1 GCA_022360595.1 Chromatiales bacterium | reverse complement strand
TGGCTGCCTGCCGTGGCGCCATTGCCCAAGCGTTGACTGATGACCCGGAGATGCTCAATGCCGTTAACGAACTCTCTTCATCACTGTTCTAACAATGGAACCCACCGACCCCTTAAGCTCTGAGGAGCTGGAGGCGATTCTCGATGAGCTGCTGGAGGTCGAGTTCACCTTCCGTAGTACAGAGCTGCCGATCTCCCTGTTGCTGGAACTGGAGCGTCCTGAGCAGGACTTTATGCTCGACTGGATTCGCCGGGTAGCCAGTACGCACCTGGAGCTTGGCTATCAGGTAGCCTGCCAGGGAACTTCAGCGGTTGAGGTGATGGGACGCGACATCATCGAGGCCTGGGCCCTGCACATCATGGATGTCTATGATCTGTTTGGTCTGCGTCCCGCTCTGGAGGTGATCAATAGCCTGGATACCTTTGTAGAAGATCAGCACAAGCGTATTCACGGCTCTGTGTTGGCTGAGCAGTTGGGTGTACTGCTGGGCTTTGTCCAGGGATTATCTGGGCGCAAGCTGAAGATTGCTGAGTCTGAACAGACCTATACGGATACCGAAACGCTTTATTTGCCGCCCATTCAGGCGGTGATGCCCAGCGCTCAGGAGAACTTCCTCTTCTACAAAGTACAGGTTGGACTGCTCTGGGCGCAGACCCGTTTTGGCACTTTTCGGGTGCTGCACAACATGGAGGCTTGGGCTGAGGACTTTTCCAAACCGCTGCTCGATCTATTTTTTGCAATGGAGTCTCTACGGTTGGAAGCTGTGTTGGCACGTGAGCTGCCAGGGCTCTATCGTGAACTCGACAAAATCCAACGGACACTCGATGAAAAAGAGCTGCCGGAAGAGTGGCTGGTGCTGGAACAGCAGCTTTCTGCACCGGATACAACAGCAGAGAGCGTCATGGCGCTAGCTACGGAGTATCTGGGCAGGCTTACCCCCTATGCCGCTAAAAGCTTCCATGGTGGGCTCAATATGGAAGCTGTACGGGACTGTATGGAGCGTCGTATCGAGCGCGACAAGGCTCACTTCAGAGTTATGCTAAAGCATATTCAGGATGAGCATATCAACCTGGAACATGAGAGCAACGATAAACAGAGCCAGTTCAGTAAAAAACAGTCTGACCCTTCGAATGCATCTGAAGAGTCAGTGGTTGAGATTATGCTCGATGAACTGCCGGTTATTCTACCTCCCGAGGTGGAGAACACCCTCAGCTCGATTATTATGGATTTTGGTGAATTACCGGATGAGTATCTGGTGCCTGCCGGAGATGGTGAATACGATCCCAATCTGTTCAAAGAGGAAGAGAGCGACCCTGACGAGGTGTGGAGCGGTACTTACCACGAAGAGGGTGCGTTTCTCTACGATGAGTGGGACTTTCAACGCAAACACTACCGTAAAAACTGGTGTGCGGTGCGCGAACGCAGCGTGAAACCGGTCTACGATGATTTCTATCAAACGACTCTCGACAAATATCTCGGGCTGATAAAACATCTACGCAAAACCTTTGAGGCCATGCGTGATGAAGACCGTCTGTTAAAACGTCAACCGCATGGTGATGGGGTCGATATCGATGCGCTGGTGGAAGCGTTGGCTGATGACAAACGTGGCACCGAAATGAGTGACCGGCTCTTTACCCGCATGCACCGCACCGAACGTAATATTGCCGTGGTGTTTATGGTCGATATGAGTGGTTCTACCAAAGGGTGGATCAATGAGGCAGAACGCGAGTCTCTGCTACTGCTCTGTGAAGCCTTGGAAACACTCGGAGATCGCTACGCCATCTATGGCTTCTCCAGCCTGACCCGTAAGCGCTGTGAAATCTTCCATATCAAACATTTCTATGAACAGTACGATGATGAGATCCGGGCGCGAATCACGGGTATTCGGCCCCAGGACTACACTCGCATGGGATTCGCCATTCGCCATCTCACCAAGGTGTTGAAAGAGGTTGACGCCAAGACTCGCATGTTGATCACACTCTCTGATGGTAAGCCTGACGACTATGATAACTACCGGGGCGTCTACGGTATTGAAGATACTCGCCGCGCCTTGATTGAAGCTCGCCGGGAAGGCGTGCACCCCTACTGCATCACTATCGATGAGGAGGCAAAGGATTACCTGCCGCACCTCTATGGTCCAGCGGCCTTTACAGTGATCAGTGAAGTGAGTGACCTGCCGCTTAAGGTGTCGGATATCTACCGGCGTTTAACCACTTGATGGGGGGTTAATGGTAAAAAAACCTAGCTCTGTTCGATTATCTTTCCATCTGCCAGTGTCACCTGCCGGTTGCTGAGCCGGGCAAGGAAATCCTGGTCATGAGAGATAATGATCATCGATTGCTGTAGATTGCTTAGAATCGTTATCAATCGCTCTCTGGCAGTGTCGTCCAGGGCGTTACTCGGCTCATCAAGGAGTAATACCTCCGGTTGCATGGCCAGGACGCCAGCCAGGGCGATCAGGCGTTTCTCACCGCCTGAGAGCTGGTGTGTGATACGGTCTCCATAACCACTTAGCCCCAACTCTTCTAATGTTTGGTTCGCTATGCTGATCGCCTCATCCCGGCTCTTGCCCAGATTGAGAGGCCCGAAAGTCACATCCTCCAGCACAGTGGGGCAGAATAACTGGTCATCCGAATCCTGAAATAGAAAACCGATCCGGGCGCGAACTTCACTGAAATCCTGCTCCTTGTTACGGAGTTTATTGAAAATCATCAGCTCGCCGGTGCTGGGCTTAATCAACCCCATAATGATCTTCAGCAGGGTGGTTTTACCTGCCCCGTTTGAGCCCAACAGAGCCAGTCGATTGCCGGAGTGTAACTGCAGGTCAACATTATCGAGAACAGCCTCCCGACTGGGGTAACCGTAGCTTAGACGGGTAAGTTGGATAAGTGCTCTGGTCATAACCAGCCTATCATAACAATCACAATGATTGAAAACAGGGTGCAGCCCAAAAACAGTAGATCAAAACGGTGCAGGTGAATATCCTGGATCAGATGGTACTGACCGGTGAAACCACGACACTTCATTGCATCGACAATCCGTTCAGCACGTTCAATGCTTCGCACCAGAAGCATACCCACAAGATAACCGAATGAACGCCAGGTGTGCAGATCTGTTTTGGGGCAAAAAGCACGCACCTTCATCGCCTGGCGCATGCGATGATACTCATCGCGAATTACATCGATATACCGCACAGTGAACAGCAACAGATGTACCAGCTTGTCCGGTACACCAAGGCGGGCCAAGGCATGTCCAAAGGTGATGGTATCCAGACTGGCAACCAGGGCTAGGGCCGACAACATAATCGCATTAGCCTTGAGTGCGATTATGATCACGCGTAGCAGTCCCTCCTCACTGGCCACCCAGGGCCCCAACTGAAATAGCGGTGTCCCTTCAATAGTGAATGGCAACAGGACTAACATCAATACAATAAAACTATCCATCGCCAGCAACTGCTTAACTGTACGACCCAGTGGCGGCTGTGCCCAAAAAGTTAGTACAGTACTGAAAATTAATACCGCCAAGAGCGTATTAATTGTCTGACAAAGCAATACACCAATCGTTATGATCAGTAGCGCAATA
>JAKSCN010000423.1 GCA_022360595.1 Chromatiales bacterium | reverse complement strand
CTGTCCCCACGGTCAAAAGCACAGGCTCGGCGCCCGCCTTTTTCTCTTGTTGGGATATCCACTCCTACTACGGTGAGAGCTATATCGTCCAGGGGGTCAGCTTTGAAATCCGTGAGGGTGAGGTGTTGGCGCTGCTCGGTCGTAATGGGGCAGGTAAAACCTCCACACTGCGTTCAATTGCTCGTGTCGATAGCCCCCAAGTGACTCGTGGTGAGATCTGGTTGGACCATAAGCCGCTGCACAGCATGAAGTCCCATGAGGCGGCCCAGAACGGTGTGGGGTTGGTGCCGGAAGATCGTCGCATCATCCCGGGGCTGACGGTGGAGGAGAATCTGGTGTTGTCCCAGATTGCGCCGCCGATCGGTTGGTCGATTGAGCGTATCTACGAGCATTTCCCACGTTTGGCTGAGCGCCGCACCCAAGAGGCGACCACGCTCTCGGGTGGTGAACAGCAGATGCTGGCGGTAGCGCGCGCCTTGGCGCGTGACATCAAACTGCTGTTGCTGGACGAGCCCTATGAAGGGTTGGCGCCGGTGATTGTCCAGGAGATTGAGAATATCGTTGATAGCATTAAAGCTCTGGGTATTACCACCATCATTGTTGAGCAGAACGCTGTCGCCGCGCTGCGTCTGGCGGATCGCGCCATCATCCTCGATATGGGGCAGGTGGTGTTTGATGGTTTGGCTCAGGAGGTAATGGATAACGCGGAGTTGCGTCAGCAATACCTCGCGATCTGATCAAGATTGGGCAGAGCCGGTCTCTGCCCAATCTTCACAAGTTGCGTCTTCCAGCTTAGAAGCGCATGGCCCGTGTAACAGCGGGCCTTTTTATTGGGCCTCGGCCTCGCGCAGAATGCGAAAACCGATTCTCAGGTAGTGGTAATTGGGTCCCATCTTATTGCGTGACGCCGAGCGCAGCCCACCCGGTACGTTGTACCAGGAGCCGCCGCGCACCACGCGCTCCAGCAGATTGTCACGATCACTCCCCGCATCCTGTTGCTCCAGTCCGGTGTACGCCTCATCGAACAGCGAACCGCACCACTCCCAGACATTGCCGTGCATGTCATGCAGGCCCCAGGGGTTGGGGGTGAACTCATCGACGGGTGTGGTGCTCCCTCGACGAATACCTCGTTCACTGCCGCCGTAGGTAAAGTTGCCGTCGAAGTTGGCTTGATCGCTGGTAATAGTCTCTCCTGTCCAAAAAGGGGTAGTGGTGCCGGCGCGGCAAGCATACTCCCACTCAGCTTCGGTGGGGAGGCGGATATTCCAGCCGCTCTTTTTTTGCAGCCAGATGCAGTAGTCGATCGCTTGCCAGTAGGTGATGTTGATCACCGGGTGCAGATCCCGCCCCCAGCCCTCGTCGGCGGGGCGCGGGATTTTCAGTTCATCGCAGTAGATGTCGTACATCTTGAAAGTGACCGGGGTCTTCAAGAGGTAAAATGAGTCGACGCTGGCCTCGTGTTGGTGCTCGTTATCGAAGCGGTTGATCTCACTTTGGGGCGAGCCCATGGCAAATTCACCGGCGGGTATCTCCGCCCAATCCTGTTCGGCGATACCCAGTTTCTGCAGTCGGATGCGGTAATAGTCATCTTTCTGCTCGGGGTAGAAGATATTGGTGGTCGGTGAATGCTGCGGTTGCGAGGCTTCAGCAGTATCGCTGGGTACTATCTGCTGCTGGGCTGCACAGTCGAGACAACAGGCTTGCTCTTGATGGCGAAACTTCTCCAGAAAGGTCTTCCCGCAGCGGTGGCAGAGAAAGTGCCGATCCCCCGGCAGAATTGCGCTGCCGGAGCCCTGACAATAGAGCGGTCGCCAGAAATTGGTGACTGTTGTCTGGTTGGTTGAGGCGCCGCAGCGGCTGCAAAATTTATCGCTGCCCTGAAGTTGCTTACCACAGCAGTGACATCGCTCTTCAGTGGCTAGTCGCTGTCCGCACTGGGTACAAAATAGCGCGTCTGGTTCATCAATCCGGTGATCACATTGGCTGCAGTGCATCTGCTGCTCTTCTTTTTCGCTATCAATAGGAAAGTAATCGGTCAATGATAGCGCAATGCAGCATCAAGAGGTAATAAAAAAGCCCCTAATTGTTTGATTAATAAGCAGTAGAGGCTGTTTTAACCGTGAAGCCGTGCTCCTCGATTGCCGCAATGATCTGCTGCATATGGCGCTTGCCCCGGGTCTCCAGAGAGAGGCTCACTTCAGTCTCCTCAAGTTGTACTTCGCTGGCGTGGCGGTTTTGGGAAATCTCCAAAATATTGGAGTGGGCCTGCGCCACAATCGTGGCCAGTGTGGCGGTGCTGCCTGGCTTGTCGGGGACAACCACTTTCAGGCGGGCAAGGCGACCGTCGCGTTCCAGACCACGGTCAAGAATCTTTGATAACAACGTCATGTCGATGTTGCCGCCGCTGATGACCACTATGACGTTTTTACCGCCGATGTTCTCGATGTGGTGATTATCCAGTGCGGCAAGGCCAACGGCGCCTGCGCCCTCAGCCAACGTCTTCTCCATCTCCAGGAGCTGCAGGATTGCGTAACTGATCTCCTCCTCACTGACAGTCACTATGCCGGATGTTGTCCGGCTGACAATCGGCAGAGTCTTATCGCCCACCCGGGCGATGGCGATACCGTCAGCTAGCGTACTGCTGGAAGGCTGAGCCACCACCTCACCGGCGGCAAGACTGCGCTGCATAGCAGGCAGGCGTTTTGCTTCAACGCCTATGATGTCAGTATCCGGTTTGAGGCTCTTAACCACAGTGGCGATGCCTGAGATCAGCCCACCACCGCCGACTGGCACCACGATCAGATCGGGGTTAGGCACCTGGTCGAGTATCTCGAGTCCCACAGTGCCTTGTCCGGCAATAATAGCCTCGTCATTAAAGGCGTGGATGAAGGTATAGCCTTGCTCATCCTGAATCTGGCACGCTTTCTCATAAGCGTCATCATAACCACTACCGTGCAGCACGATTTCTGCGCCCAGCACTTTGGTGCCGCGTATTTTTGCCAGTGGGGTGGTTTCCGGCATGACGATGGTAGCCTTTACTCCGCTGAGTTTAGCGGCATGGGCAACACCTTGGGCGTGGTTGCCGGCAGATGCGGTAATGACGCCGGCCGCGCGTTGCGCATCACTGAGCTGACGCATCTTATTGATTGCGCCCCGGTCCTTGAATGAACCGGTCATCTGCAGGTTTTCCAGTTTGAGGTAGAGATTGCAGCCCAGTCGTTCACTCAGTGTTTCGGAGCGGGCGCAAGGGGTGCAGAAGATAGCATCCGCTATGCGGGTCTGGGCCGATTTAATGGTCTCTAGCGTTACTGGTGATGCGGTGGTCATGACTGCCTCAGCAATTAAAAAACCTGTCTGCCACAACTATAGCAGACAAGTTTTTCGGGAGGCCCTTCTGTTAGTCGGTGAATTTGTGCTTCATCCAGTAGTCGATGCTGAGGTAACGCCCGGCGCCGATAAAGAACAGCACCAGCAGCATAATGAAATAGGTGGCGGCAAACTCGATGCCGTTGTTCAGCACCACAATGCTGCCGTTCTCGGTCAGCCAGCTATAGTTGCCGTACTCACGTAGAATGTCTTTAGCACGATCCAGGCGTTCTATTGCACCGACGGTGCGGTCATTGGCGAACAGGCTGCTACTGCCTTCGGCAATCGCCAGCCAGCCGTTTTGCCAGTGGACGGTGACTGCTGCGACCACCATGGTGATCATCAACGGTATAGAGATATAACGCACGGCAAAACCGAAAGTGAGCAGTATCGCGCCAATAATTTCGGTAAAGGTGGCGAGGTAGGCCAGTAGTGCCGGGAAAGGGAGACCCAGTCCCCAGTCGGGGTTGCCAAACCAGGCGATGGTACTCTCCATATCGGCCAGCTTTTTGGTGCCGGCCATCCAGAAGATCGGCGCCAGGTAGAGGCGCAGAGCCAGTGGGCCCAAAAAGTCGATCGCTTTGGTCATATCGAGCAGACCATGTGCGCGCTTGATGAGTGTCAGCATTTAAAGTACTCCGTTTGATTCTTTTTATACGATGAGGACATTGCGGTTGATCAGGTCGCTGAGCAGTTGTTCCCCGCCCGCTATCACAGCATCAGGATTGGGATGCCCCAGCTCTTTTGCGATCTGCTGCAAAAGGGTGTGCGCCGTCTCACCTGGGTGGTCGCTGATCAGTTGCAACAGACGGGCAGAGACGGGATTGAGCTCCAGAAAACAGACCTTGTCGTCCCGGGCGCGGTAGACCACCAGACTGGTGGGCTGCTCCGGCGCCTGTTCAGGGTAAAAGTCAGGGCTTATCCGGTGTACCGGATAACGGTAGTGCAGCAGCCAGGCTAAGGGTGACAATGTTGGTTTGCCGGTGAGCAGATCATCATGATTGTCACTGAACTCAACCTCTTCATCAGCAATGGCCAGGGCCAGCTCAACCCACTCGTAGTGGGCCAGCTCCAGCAGAAAATCGGGATCGCTTGCTTGGGGCTGATATTCATCTTCGAGATAGCTGAGAAACTCCTCCGGCAGCTTGCTGAAGTAGGGGGTCTTTGAGCGGTGTGTTCCAAAGAAACCGCGCACCAGCCGATGCCAGTTGTTATCGTTATAGAGTTTACGCAGCACCGGAAAGCCGTTACTGATAATACCTTCGACATTGTTGTAGAAGAGATCCCGATAGATCGCCATACGCCGCTCTTCCACATCCTGCGGTTTGGCATGCTGCTCAGGGTTGCGAATGTGCGCCGCAAAGGTGAGCTGCTGCTGTTGAAATTCGGGGCGGGTATCAGCTTTCATGTTAAGCACAGCGGACATGGTTATGCTCCTGCTGCAGTTGCAACTGATGGATTCGATTGCGCTCCGGCTCCAGCTCTTCCAGTGGCGGGATATTGAAGTCGCGCTCAAGCAGGGTGGGAATAACCCCGAACTGCTGGTAGGTCTGATCAAGTAACTGCCAGACAGGATCGACCACTTCAGCACCATGGGTATCGACAATCAGATCATCGGCCTCGCGATAGTGACCGGCGACGTGCAGATAGCTGATGCGTTCACCCGGTAACGCTTTAATGAATGCCAGTGGCTCGTAACCGTGGTTAGCGGCGTTTACATAGACGTTGTTCACGTCCAGCAGCAGGTCGCAATCCGCTTCATCGAGCACCGCGTTGATAAAATCGATCTCCGCCATTTGCTGGCCGGTTGTGGCGTAATAGGAGATATTCTCTATTGCGATACGCTGGCCAAGGATATCCTGCACGCGCTTTATGCGCTCGGCTACGTAGCTCACTGCCTCTTCACTGAAGGGGATCGGCATCAGATCATACAGATGGCCACCATCACTGCAGTAGCTTAGATGCTCACTGTAGATTTTGATGTCGTGGGTCTCCATAAACGCCTTTACCTGACGAATGAAGGCCTCATCCAAAGGGCTGGGACCACCGATAGAGAGGGAGAGGCCATGCAGAACAAACGGGTAGCGTTCGGTCAAGGCGCGAAAGGCTTTGCCCAGTTGACCACCAATGCCGATCCAGTTCTCGGGAGCCACTTCAAGGAAGTCGGCTGCCTGATCTGGCCGCTCTGTCAACGGTGTCATCAGTGAGCGCCGTAGTCCCAGTCCCGCACCGTGTATCGTTGTTGTATTGTTCTGCATGGCTCTATCCCTTAGTTCTCTTAGTTGCTACCGCCGCATTTACCTTCGCCGCACTTGCCTTCCATCTTTTTATCCATGGATTTGCTGCCGCCACACTTACCTTCACCGCATTTGCCGTCGGACTTCTTTTCCATAGATTTACTGCCGCCGCATTTGCCTTCACCACATTTGCCCTCCGTGCCCTTGGCGTCAGCAACCACCATGTAACCGCTGCTCAGGGCAGTCATCCCAAAGGGGTTGGTTTCTGCTTGTGCTGCAATGGGGGCAGTTGCCAGACCCAGGGCGATAGAGGTAGCGGTCAGGGTGATGCTGGATTTCAGTTGTTTTTTTGACATGTGTAATTCTCCTGCGAGTAATTCTTAAAAGGGATGACTGCCTGTTGCTGCGTCATCTGGGGCATAGAGTGGCAGGAGAAATTCACACTCGAATCACATAGATCTCACGGATTTATCACAGCGTGAAATACTTTTAACTTTTGTCAGGGTGAAAATATAAGGAGATATTTCCTGATAAATATTAATGAATTTATCGTTGAAAAAAATGCTTTAAATAGTCTGTTAAAGAGGACTGCGGAATGTCAATTTTGAAGGCTGGTGCGGCTTGAATTGTTTGGTGGATGTTGGCTCTTTATCAGAATATTAAAATATAAAGGTTAATTGCCTGACTTATGTCAACAGACCAGTCTCTGGAGCCAAAATAGACTGAATAGTCTGTTAAAGGGCTGTTACAGCACGTCGATACATGTGGAGGGAAAATTGGAAGTCATCAGTTGATCAAAGTGGAGGGAGACGGAAGTCATGCAAGTTGTATTAGCGCGCTTAAAAGTGGGACATCGGTTTTGGTTGAATGTTGGTGTTTCGGTCGCCGCAATTATTGTTCTTTTATTTATAGTCTTGAATCAGTTTCATGATAACCAAATAGCTGAGCGAAAGCTGGCGATGCGGACGTTGGTGGAAACTACCTATGGCGTTATTGAGAGGTATGGAAAGCTTGCGCAAAAAGGGGAGCTGGCAGAAGCGGAGGCGCAAGCACGGGCAATGGCGAGCGTGCAGTCGTTACGTTATGAGAACGCTGGCTATTTCTGGATTAATGACACTGTGCCGACCATGGTAATGCATCCGCATAAACCGGAGTTAATTGGTAAGAATCTGGCTGATGCCAAGGATGCCGATGGTCAGCGGTTGTTCATTAAATTTGTTGAAACCGCAAAATCAAATCCTGACGGTGGTGTCGTTGAGTATAGTTGG
>JAKSCN010000226.1 GCA_022360595.1 Chromatiales bacterium | reverse complement strand
GTTGAACAGGGTCTTCTCCTCATCCAGTTCGAAGCGGTCGGTGATGGTGGCGATATCGCCGAGGCGGATCTCCGCCCCGGATGCCGCGCCCACCACGATCAGCTCCTCCAGCTCGGTGGGGGTGCGTCGCAGATCGGTAAAGCGCAGCAGGATGTCTCGGTTACGCGTTTCCAGAGCGCCGGCGGGCAGGTCAATGCCCTGGCGTGCCACGGTGTTGGCGATATCGGACATACTGAGACCAAACTGCCGCAGCTTGCGTTCGGGCACGTCAATACGCAGTTGGTGATCGGAAAAGCCGGCCACGGTCACCTGGCTGATCTCGGGAACCTGCTGGAGCCGGTCTTTGGTCTGCTCCGCAAACGCTTTCAGGTCGCTGACGCTCATCGGCCCGGTAATGGCGATGGTGACTACCTGGGAAGTGCGGCCCAGCTCCTTGACGGTGGGTTGTTCGGTATTTTCAGGAAAGTTGTTGATGGCGTCGATCTCTGACTTCACATCATCCATGAAGACGGCAATTTCGCCACCCTCGGTCATCTCCACGTTGGCGATGGCCACCCCTTCGCGGGCGTCGCAGGTCAGTTCGTTGACGTCGTTGATGCCGTCGATGGCGTCTTCAATACGCTGGCAGATCGCCTCTTCCACATCTTCGGCGCTGGCCCCGGGGTAGAGTACGCGTACTTCGACCACTTCGGCGTCGAATTCGGGAAAGGTTTCACGTTGTAGCTCGGGCAGCGCCATAAATCCCAGCACCGCCAGAAACAGCATGAGCAGATTGCCGGCGGTAGGGTGGCGGGCAAAAAAATCGATCATGATTAGCGCTCTCCCGGTGCGACAGCCTGTTGAAGTTGTGCCAGCGTCTGCTCGTCATCCACCGGCTTCAACAGCATACCGTCGATGGCGGGAATCAGGTCGGAGGTGACGATTTGGTCGCCGGCCTTGAGGCCGTCGCTGATCACCAGATAGTCCGGTTGGGTCAGACTGACGGTGACCGGCTGGATTTTCAGGCGGTTTTCAGCGGTGACCAGGTAAACCTTGCCGTTGTGGAGAGCGGAGCGGGGGATTACCAGGCTATTTGGGCGTGCCTTGCCGGTCAGCTCAACTTCCACAAATAGCCCTTTCACCAGCGGTGGCCGGATGCCGGGCTGAACCTGATCGTAGGGTTTGTCCACTTCCACGATGACTCCCACGGTGCGGGTCTTGGTGTCGAGGGTGTCGCTGATCCGGGCGAAGCGCCCCGACCAACTTGCTTGCAGCGCACCTTCCCGGAGATTGACCTGGGCGCCTATTTTTATTGTCTCTCTCAGACTTGCTCGATCAGCACTGAGAATGTTGATCGGTTGATCGATGCTGAATAGGTTGTTGAAACGCTCGATCGGAATTTGTACTTCAATTTCGGCGCGCTCCAGGTCGTCAGCGCGCGCCAGCACTTCACCTTCACGCACATATTGGGCCTGTTCGACATTGACTTCGGAGATACGGCCGGTGAAGGGCAGGGTGATGTTGGTATGGCTGAGATTGCGTTTGGCGGTATCCAGTTGAACCTTGGCGCGAGCCAGTTGCGCCTCCAGCAGGGCGCGTTGAGAGGGGATCAGGCTCAACGTGTTCTTCTGGTTTTGTACGCTCTGCTGCTGGGAGAGCAGGGTGCGCTCCTGGGTCTCCAGCTCTGAGCGGCTGATGCCGCCTTTATCGATTAGCGAGCGTTTACGCTTCAGCTCCTTATCGGTCAGCGCCAGGGCGTTCTCCTCGATTTTCAATGAAGCGTATGTATTGCGCTCCTTGGTGCTCAGTTCGAGTAGCTGGGCCTCCAGTGCTTTGATGTCAGCTTCGGTCTGGGCAATCGCCAGTTGATAATCGGTAGGATCAATTTTCAATAACTGGGTGTCGGCGGCCAGGATGGCGCCTTTCTGCAAGCGCGGGTGTTTTTCAACAATCTTCCCTTTTACTTGAGCCACTGCTTCCAGGCTGTGCACCGGCATCACGGTGCCGTATCCGGTAACCAGTGGAGTAACCGTGAGTTCCGGCACGGTGATGCTGGTGGTTAGTTTAGCGCTCTCTTGGATGGGGGCCTGTACCGGTGCTGACTGATTCTTTTTCAGCACAGCAATGGCGGCAACGCCGGCAATAATGGGGATAAGTATGAGCCATTTTTTAGGTTTACTGCCCATCGGTTACTCCGATTGTCGTTAAGGATGCTGCGCGTGGGACCATTTCCACAAGGAAAAGGTTCCGAATAGTCTATGGCCTTTTAACACCAATTTGATCGTCACTGTTGAGCCTAAAAAGCACCACTCGGCGTTACTCGTCGCTTATTTGGAACAACCAAACTGCGCTCCTTCTGTCTTGCTGGACAAAAAATGGCCGGTGGCAGTGATGATCAAATTAGTGTTAACAGGCCCTAGGTGGTAACTATATGGGAATGGAGAGAGGAGTGCATTGCTTTTGCTCAAGCGCTGTAGGTGTCTACAGCGCTTGTATTGAAGGGGGGATTTAGGAGGACTGTTCTTCAGTCTCTTCGACAGGTTCTGCAAAGGAACACTCGCTTTGCGGGCAAACCTTCTCGGTGCCTCGACGTTTGGTGGTCTTGATGGTCAGGATCGGCCAGCCACACTGGGGGCAGGGTTCGGCAACCGGATCGTTCCAGATGGCGTAGTCGCATTTGGGGTAGGTCGAGCAGGAGAAGAAGATTTTTCCACGTCTCGATTTACGCCGCAGGATAGTGCCGTTATCGCATTTTGGACACTTTACGCCTGTGTCCTGGGGTTTCTCCAGTGGCTCGATAAAGCGGCAGTCGGGATAGGCAGAGCAGCCGATGAATTTGCCGTAGCGCCCTTTTTTGATCACCAGGTCAGAGTCGCACTTGGGGCATTTGCGGCCCTCAACCACTTGCGGCTCTTCCGGCTCGTTCTTATCTCCGTTCAGATCACGGGTGTATTTGCAATCAGGGTAGTTGGTGCAGCCGATGAAACGGCCGTGACGCCCCAACCGGATGGAGAGTTGTGAGCCGCACTCGGGACACTTCTCATCCAGCGCCTCGTGGGTGACGTCGCTACGCTTGACGTTCTCCTGGGTGTGGTCGATACGCTCTTTGAATGGGCTCCAGAACTGGTGCATCAGCGGGATCCATTCCTCTTCTCCCCGGGAGACGGCATCCAGTTCATCCTCCAGTTTGGCTGTGAAGTTGTAATCCACATATTGGGTGAAGTACTGGGTGAGGAATTTGTTCACTACCCGGCCGACGTCAGTGGGATGAAAGCGTTTCTTCTCCAGCTCCACATATTCCCGATCCTGCAGCGTGGAAATAATGGTGGCGTAGGTGGATGGGCGGCCAATGCCGTGCTCTTCCAGGGCCTTTACCAGGGTCGCTTCACTGTAGCGTGGAGGAGGCTCAGTGAAGTGTTGCTCGGGACGGATCGCGTTCAGGTTGATCTGCTCACCCTCTTCCATGGGCGGCAGCAGTTTGTTGCTGTCGTTGTCGCCTTTCTTGGCGTCATCCACCCCTTCTTGGTAAACCGCCATAAAGCCGGGATTGGCGATAGTGGAGCCGTTGGCACGGAAGGTATTGCCTTCACCGCAGGACATATCGACCGCAACCGTGTTGATGGTGGCGTGGATCATTTGACAGGCGACAGTGCGCTTCCAGATCAGTTCATAGAGGCGGAACTGATCCTTGGTGAGATGGTCCTTCAGCTCCTCCGGGGTTCGCAGGGCGGAGGTGGGGCGGATCGCCTCGTGGGCCTCCTGAGCATTTTTTTGCTTGGTCTTGTAAGTGCGGGGTTGCTTTGGCAACTGATCGGCGCCGTAGCGTTCGGTGATGAACCCGCGCAGCTCGGCGACAGCTTCATCGGCCAGATGCACCGAGTCGGTACGCATATACGTGATCAGACCCACGGCGCCGCTACCGGTGTCGATCCCTTCGTAAAGCTGCTGGGCAGTGCGCATTGTGCGTTGTGCGGTGAAGCCCAGTTTGCGCACCGCCTCCTGCTGCAGTGTTGAGGTGGTAAAAGGGGCGGCCGGATTGCGCTTGCGTTGCCGTTTCTGAACTTTTTCGACAGTGAGAGCGCCATTTGCAGCGCTCATCAGGGCCGCTTCAGCCTTGGTCGCGCTGTCTTCATCGGTAATGCTGAACTGTTCCAGCTTTTCGCCATCGTAGTGGGTCAGTTTGGCGCTGAACACTTGCTGCTCTTTTTCAAGATCGGCCTCAATGGTCCAGTATTCTCGTGCCTTGAACGCCTCGATCTCCTCTTCACGCTCAACGATCATGCGGAGCGCCGGGCTCTGCACGCGTCCGGCGGAGAGGCCGCGGCGCACCTTTTTCCACAGCAGTGGTGACAGGTTGAAGCCGACAAGGTAGTCGAGAGCGCGGCGTGCCTGCTGGGCGTTGATCAGGTCCATCGAGAGGTCACGTGGCTCAGCAATTGCCTCCTGAATCGCCTTTTTGGTGATCTCGTTGAAGACCACCCGTTTTACCGCTTTATCCTTCAGGTGGCGGCGTTTTTTCAGCAGTTCGTAGAGATGCCAGGAGATTGCCTCTCCTTCGCGATCGGGGTCCGTCGCGAGATAGAGGGTATCGGCCTTCTTCAACGCTTTCGAGATAGCCTGCACATGGCGGTCGTTCTTTTCGATCACCTGATACTTCATTTTGAAGTCATCAGCAGGGTCGACGGCTCCCTCTTTGGGAATCAGGTCGCGTACATGTCCGTAAGAGGCGAGTACCTCAAACTCCTTGCCGAGATATTTTTTAATCGTTTTAGCTTTCGCGGGTGACTCAACAATTACCAGATTCATGAAAATTACAGTATCAGAGCATTCAATATCAAAGTAGGTTTCATTGCATTCAGCGGCCCGACACGGCGTTACTTAAATAGCCGCGATGTCCCTGTCGATATGGCGGGAGGCGATTGCGTGTTATACCGGCGCGGCTAATGCAGATATACCGGGATGTCGTTGTACACTAGGTCTTCCATTTGCGCAAAGGCCGATTCCTGGCCAGGCTGGCTCATCAACACCATCAGAATGATCCATTTCAGCTCTTCGACACCAAACTGGGGGGTGTCTAAGGCCAGGGAGCGGTCAATGACCAGTTCGCGGCTCTGTTCATTGAGGATGCTGTTCTGTTCCAGAAAGAGCAGCAGGCCGCGGCAGTCGACATCCAGTCTGCGCTGTTCCTGTTCAGTGTAGATGCGCATGGCATGTTCTGTCTGACCTTGCTGGTTGTCCATGCTCTGGCGTAGAGCCAGCTCATCCATCCACTGAAAGGCTTTGTCGATCTCCTGCTCGGGAAATCCGGCTTGCAGCAGCTCTTCGTGGATGACTGCCTGATCAGAGGTGTTGTTGGGATCGCCATCCATATAGTTCTCGTAGAGATATATGAGGATATCGACGACATTTTCGTTCATGCTGCATCCTTCAATGCGGATAGCGCGTTTGCGCTATGGAATTGGTGCTTCACTGGTCTGTGGTTTTTCCCGTAAGAACATAGCGCCTGCCCGGGGCTGGTGAGACATAACCGTCCAGCTCTAATAATATCAGCATGGAGGAAACTGCCTCCGCGGTCAATCCACTTCTTTGAATCAGCAGATCTACAGGAGTGGGGTCGAAGCCGAGATGCTTGAACAGGCGTTGGTAATCGGTGTCCCACTGTGGTGTTTCATGATCGGTTTGCCCTGTTTCCTGTGTGGTGGGTCTCTCCAGCGCACCGAATAGTGCGCCCAGTTCCTCGATGATATCGTCAGCGGTCTCTACCAATTTGGCCCCTTGGCGAATCAGAGCGTGGCAGCCGCGTACCAGGGGATTGTGGATGGAGCCGGGGATGGCGAAGACTTCACGGCCTTGTTCCATCGCCGTGCGGGCGGTAATCAGTGAGCCGCTCTTTTTGGCCGCCTCCACCACTAAGGTGCCAACGCTGAGGCCACTGATGATGCGATTGCGCCGGGGAAAGTGTCCGGGACGGGGCGGGGTGCCTGGCGGAAACTCTGAGACCAAAGCACCCTGTTCGGCGATTTGGTGGGCCAGATCACGGTGGCGGGCGGGGTAAACACGGTCCAACCCCGTACCGGTGACGGCGATGGTTGCTGCTCCTGCCTCCAACGCACCCTGATGGCCGGCAGCATCGATGCCTGTGGCAAGTCCGCTGGTTATGGTTAGTCCGGCTTGGCCCAGGTGATGGGCAAACTCCTGGGCAGTCTGGCGGCCCGATGCCGATGGATTACGAGAGCCAACCATCGCCAGTTGCGGGAGTGTCAAGCGGTCGGGGGCACCATGCACAAACAGCAGTGCAGGCGGATCGTCGATGCTGGATAAGAGGCTCGGATAGTCGGGCGAGCCCAGCGGAATAATATGGCAGTTCGGCTGGTCAAGCCAGGTGAGGTCCCTTTCGACGCTTTCCCAGTCCGGAGATTGAAGATAGCGGCATAGATCGCAACCGGGGAGTTTTATCGTCTGGGCTCTGTGCGGCTCGGCAATCAGCTGAGTTGGGGTTTCCCCCGCCTCAAGCAGTCGATTGAAATTACGGCTGCCCAGCCCGGGGGCGTGCAGCAGGGCCAGCCAGTCTTTGAGTGCTGTGTGCGGGGGATTTGATGAGTCGTCCATGACTCTTTCAGGTATAGCTAATGGCTCGAGGGTTCACTTTACGCTGTATACGCGATCAAACTTGTGGATCGCCTTTGTGGCATCCATGACCAGGCCAAAGCTCACACGCGGAAAGGTGCGGAATACCATGAGCGTGCCCGCTGGCTCATCCGGCAAAGTTACAGTGTCGCGCCAATCAGGGGAGACAACATCCCGCACAGTGCGTCCTTTATTGTTGATAGTAAGTACATCGCCAACTTCCAGTCCATTCTGTGCGCCTTTGTCTATGACTACGACATTGTACTGTCCAATCTGCGTAACGCCGTTGAGTACACTGATAATGCTGCCATTGATTCGGATATCAGGTATTTTCGGGAAGAAGGCGGAGATTGGCACGTCGGTCGAGACAGGCAGCAGGCGATCGCCAATGAGACTCTCCATCTCGTTATTGGAGATCATCAAGGTCGCCGGGTCACCGGTGCGTTGCAGTTCAGCGTCAGAGATGTAGAGGGCCTCGTAGCCAAGAACCTCGTCCGTGTCGGCGTCTTTGTACGGGCCGCCGGGCCGAACTATATACCACTTTTTGCTGTCTTCATTCTCAATGGCGCGGACGTAGGCCTTGATATCGTTGGCGCCGGTAATATGCTCGCCGCCGAAATAGACGATATAGGGTGCGGCTTCCAGTTCGCCCTCATCCATGACAAAGGGACGCGTCAAAAACTGACGAATCGCGTCGATAGGGATAGCAGGGATGGCCCGACTGAGCGCGGAAGAGCGAATTTTAGGCGATAATTTTACCAGTGAGCCGCGCTGAAGACTGAGGCGTGGCTGACCGTTACCATAGGTCATGGTGATTATGTCGCCGGGATAGATGAGGTGTGGATTGGCAATCTGTGGGTTGACGTGCCAGACATCAGGCCAGCGCCAGGGGTCGCGAAGAAAACGACCGGAGATGTCCCACAGGGTGTCCCCAGGGACAACTGTGTAACGGTCAGGATGGTTAGGGTTGACGGCAACAGGTTCGGCAGCCACCACTTGCCAGCAGATCATAATGCTGAAAAGAAAGCTGACGAGCTTGGTTCTAGGCGTTAGCATAGCGGTCCCTTTGTGATTATTACGGCTGATTTTATGCGCCCGGGTACAGAAATTTGAACCGGAACTCTGATTCAGAATCCTGTATCATCATAATGTTAGCGAATTTTTTTATCTTTGTACTATAGATTGACGGAAATCCCAATGGCAATACTCGATATATTGCATTTTCCAGACCCCAGATTGCGTACTAAAGCACAACCTGTGGAAAAAGTTGATGATGATCTACGCAAATTGATCGACGATATGTTTGACACCATGTACGACGCTCCCGGTATTGGGCTGGCGGCTACCCAGGTCAATGTGCATAAGCGGATCGTGGTGATCGACATCTCGGAAGAACATGATGACCCGCTTTGCCTGATCAATCCTGAAATCATCGCGCGTGACGGTGAGGAGGAGATGGACGAAGGGTGTCTGTCGGTGCCCGGGGTCTATGAAAAGGTGGTGCGTGCAGACCACATTCGAATTCGCACTCTGACCCGTGAGGGCGACACTATTGAGTTTGATGCGGAAGGTCTTTTGGCGGTTTGTATCCAGCATGAGTTGGATCATCTCGATGGCAAACTGTTTATCGATTACCTCTCCAATCTGAAGCGGCAGCGGATTCGGAAAAAGCTGGAAAAAGAGAGTCGTAGTAAGCCCAGCCAAGCGGCTGCCACAGCAGGGTAACGAACCAAGATGCTGCCTATTGGCTGGATTCACGATTGCGCGAGTCCAGCCTAAGATCTAATAATATCAGCGCCATATCACGGGTGCTGCGGAAAAAATAACTCCATGAGCGATAAGCTGAATATCATTTTTGCCGGCACCCCCGATTTTTCGGTGCCGCCCCTACAGGCCTTATTGGCCAGTGAACACAATGTCATCGGTGTCTACACCCAGCCGGACCGGCCAGCCGGCAGAGGCCGCAAGTTGACCGCAAGCCCAGTGAAGCAGGTGGCGTTAGAGCATGATGTGCCGGTGTTTCAGCCCAAGAACTTCAAAACCGAAGAGGCATTGGTGGAGCTGGAGAGTCTCAAAGCCGATCTGATGGTAGTGGTTGCTTACGGCCTTATTCTCCCTCAGCGGGTTTTGGACGCGCCACGGCTTGGCTGTATTAATATTCACGCCTCGCTGTTGCCTCGCTGGCGTGGCGCCGCCCCAATTCAGCGGGC
>JAKSCN010000597.1 GCA_022360595.1 Chromatiales bacterium | reverse complement strand
CAGCTGAGCGACCAAATTGAAGGCGGCCTGCATCTCAACCGTGAGTGCGTCGGGCGCAGCCACACTCCGTCCCTGACCAATGCCTTCCGCCAACTTATAGAGCCGCACTTGGTCATCATGAAAACTCTTCTTGAGTCGATTGTTCAAGAACACCGCCGCAAGCAGCAGCAACAGACCGGCCACTACGATAATAATCAATCCCAACAGCAGATCATCCAGACGATCAACACTCCCTGCCACATAGGCGACTTGCCAGATAGTGTCGAGTACAGGCACCGTGGCGACACCACTACTCGGGAAATTCCCCATACTCACCACAGAGACAGAACGCCCCGCCGCCACCTGCTGCAGTTGCAACCCGAGATGGGTATCCACACCATCAAAAATTCGTTGTAACTGATCAAATGGCAACGCCACCAATACGCTGCCCACGATATCGTCCTTTGAACCAATGGGCACCGCAAAAGCTATATGTTGACGCGGGGTGGTCACTTGATGCACCTCCAGATCGGAGGGCTTACCACTCTGTTCAACGGTACGCAGCATATCCAACGTAGCAAAGCTGACCGGTGGCGTACTCTTATTATCGGTCATATCCCAACCACGGGGAAAGAAGCGAACACTCACGCCACTGGGCAACAAGCGCTTCATCTGCACCTCATAGCGCTTCATCTCATCAAGCCGCTCTTCACGCAGCAGGGCAACCAATTGATCATCCTGCACCGCTTTAACAGCCACCTGCCGATAGACCCGGGCGGTATTGGTTAGCCGTGCTGACAACACCTGCGCAATTGACCTCGCCTCTTGCTGGCGCATCTGATCGACCATTCCTCCCTGTATGAAATAGAACGCGGCCGCAGTCAATGCCGTAACTATCACTACAGCGATAGAGAGGTAGATCAAATGGGTTTGTAGACCATCCCGGTTGTTCACCTTCCTCTTGGCCGCGCTCTTCTCGCTTTTTTGCACATCCACTTTTTTCTTCTTAAACATGGAACATCCTTGGAAGCTAAATTTGCCTTAGGGCCTTGGCAGTACCGACTAAATCAGTATTAACAAGCCCGAGCATCAGATTACACTTTCAAACTCAGTGACGCCCAGAATGACCAAATCCCCCATCTCCCCGGTCACTTTTGGCAAACTCATCCACCACCTGGAAGCTCGCTTTCACCACCGGGATGATCACCAATTGTGCGATACGTTCACCTACCTCTATTCGAAAGCTGTTATCACCCCGGTTCCAGCAAGAGACAAACAACTGCCCCTGATAGTCGGAGTCTATCAACCCCACCAGATTGCCCAACACAATCCCGTGTTTATGCCCCAATCCAGAACGCGGCAGGATCACCGCCGCCAGATGCGGATCTTGAATATGCACCGCCACACCGGTCGGAATCAGTTGCGTCTGCCCCGGCTTTAACTCCAGGGCCGAGTTAAGCATGGCCCGCAAATCCATACCCGCCGCCCCATCGGTCGCATACTCCGGCAAGGGAAACTCATCTCCCAGGCGTTGATCGATTATTTTCAACTCAATTGTTCTGTTCATACTGCTCTACTATCAACTCCACCAGCCGCTTGGCCAGTTCGCCTTTATCTGACATTGGCAGCGCCTGCTGCCCTCCCTCCCAGACAACAGTCAAGGCATTCTCATCACGCTCGAACCCACCCTGTTCAGCACCCACCAGATTCGCAGCCACCATATTGACCCGTTTATTTTTTCGCTTTTGCTGAGCATATTCGATCGGCTTGTCGGTTTCCGCCGCAAAACCGACAGTAAAGGGGGGAGACTCCAACGCAGCCACTTCAGCAAGAATATCGGGATTGCGCTCCAGCCTGATCTCCAACTGCTCTTGCTGCTTCTTGATCTTCTGCCCTGCCACCTCCCGAGGGCGGTAATCGGCAACGGCAGCACAAGCAACAAAAATATCGCACTCCACAACCTGCTCCAGAACCGCCTGACGCATCTGCAAGGCGGTCTCCACATCCGTGCGCTTCACCCCTGCGGGGGTGGCAAGTGAAACGGGACCACTCACCAACGACACATCAGCCCCTGCTTCGCGCAACGCCCGCGCCAGACTGAACCCCATCTTCCCCGAACTGCGGTTGCCCACATAGCGCACCGGGTCGATTGGCTCACGGGTTGGCCCGGCAGTTAGCAAAACCTTAACGCCCTGCAGCGGTCCGGCGCTGAGCCGGGCAATCACCAGTTCCGTCTGTGCTTCAGGTTCCAACATACGCCCGGGACCAACCTCCCCACAGGCCTGACTCCCTGCATCCGGCCCCCAACAATCAATACCCCGCGACTGCAAGGTTGCCAGATTAGCCTGGGTGGCTGGATTAGCCCACATCGCCTGGTTCATCGCCGGTGCAATCGCCAAAGGGACGGTACGTGCAAGACAGAGGGTTGTCAGCAGATCATCCGCCATACCCTGAGCCAGACGGGCCATAAAATCGGCGCTGGCTGGTGCGATCAGTATCAGATCGGCCCAGCGGGCCAGCTCAATATGCCCCATCGCTGCTTCATGGGCCTGGTCAAACAGCGACTGACGGACGGGATAGCCCGATAGCGCCTGCAGGGTCATCGGCGTAATGAACTCGCCGGCTGCCGCAGTCATAACCACCCGCACCTCGGCGCCCTGCTTTCCCAAGAGCCGAACCAACTCGGCGCTTTTATAGGCTGCAATTCCCCCCGTAACACCAACGAGGATGCGCTTTCCGTCCAGTCTACTCATCGTTTCAGGTGAAGCTACAACACTTTAATATGGATCAAAGCAAAAAGATTAACTGAATCAGCAAACTACTGAAAGCGATATTTGGCCGCCAAAGGCAAAACGCGGTAACATTTCCGGCCTGTCCTACCGGAAAAAGGACAGAGTTGTTCTACTACACAAGGAAGTCACTATGGCAATCACTGACTGGCCGAGCAGCGAGCGGCCACGCGAAAAACTACTGGAACGCGGAGCTCAAGCGCTCAGCGATGCGGAACTACTGGCAATATTTCTACGCACTGGCGTCAAGGGCAAAACCGCCGTTGACCTGGCCCGTGAACTGATCAACGAGTATGGAGGTCTGCGTCAGCTATTCTCAGCAGACCAAACACGCTTCTGCCGAAGCTATGGTCTGGGCACCGCCAAATATGTGCAGCTACAGGCAGCACTGGAGATGGGGCGACGCCACTTGCGTTCTCAACTCGACCGCAAAGAGAGCCTAACCGACCCGCAGGCAACCTATAACTATCTCGGCGCACGCCTGTCACACTACCCTCACGAAGTCTTCGCCTGCCTGTTTCTCGATAACCGTCACCGGATCATTGAGTACGAAGAGCTGTTCCGTGGCAGTGTCGATGGCGCAACCGTCTATCCCCGTGAGGTGCTCAAGCGGGCCCTGGATTTTAATGCTGCTGCAATAATTCTCGCCCACAATCACCCCTCCGGTGTTGCCGAACCGAGCCGAGCCGACGAAAAACTGACCCAGTCGTTGAAATCACTGCTGGCCCAAGTCGATATCCGCCTGCTCGATCACGTCATCATCGGCGCCGGAGAGATGACCTCGCTGGCGGAACGCGGCTTGATATAGACCAGGACGCACCATGGATGACAATTTTTATTGCTCTTTAATGCAGAAAAAACTTGCGGGCCGAAACCGTTTTTGCTATAAATCCGCCTCTTTCGACCCCGATAGGGTTTTGAAACAGTTTTTATGTTGCGCCGAAGCGGCGCCACAAACTATAAGTTTTCGAGGAT